>JAEZFA010000071.1 GCA_023417665.1 Pseudomonadota bacterium
CGCCGGCACCGCGCAGGCCCGCCCCGATCACGCGGATCGCATCGCGCGCGGAAATCCGCCCGCTGCCGAAGCGCTCGGCGAGGGCCGCAAGATCGTCGGCGCCGAACGCACTTTCGAGCTCGGCGAGCGCGCCGAGCGTCAGACAAAGCGTGCGCCGCCTGCCGCCGAGTTCGGCTTCGATCTCGCCGCGATGGCGGTTCGCCATCACGCCGCCTCGAAGGTGAGTTCGCCGGCGCTCTCGAGCGAGATTTCGAAATTCACCTCGCCGTCGTGATTGCCGGAAAACTCCAGCGCACCGATCTGGAACGCGCCTTCGACGGTGCCGAAATCCGGAATCACGATCTGGCATTCCGGCGCGCTGCCACTAAAGAACGCCTCGCGCACCAGCGCATCGGATGCGGCGTCCTTGAAGATGCCGGAGGCCGAAAGCGAGGCGCGGCGCACGCCCGCTCCGCTCAAAAGCTCGCGCCAGCGGCCGGAGGACTCCGCATGCGTCACGTCCACGGTCTGCGCGTTGAAGGCAAGCGTCTTCGTGCGCAGCCCGGCGACGGTAACGAAGGCGCCGTCATCGTCGATCTTCAAGAGTAGATCTTTTCCCTTTTGCGCGGGCATTTCTGTTCTCCGTTAAGCCGGCTCGGTGACGGCGCGCAGCCGCACGATGCCGTGATAAGTGCGGCCATCGGCTTCGCGGCGGATGTCCGCGACCACGAAGCGAAGGTTCGCGAGATGGTGGCCGGTCGGCGTGAGCGGCGCGTCGACCAGCGCCTGCAGCACCGCGCCGGAAATTATATGCGCTTCGCGATGACCGCCCTGCCGCGACCAGACATGCAATGTGAGCGCGTGCTCGTCGCCGGCTTCGGTCGCGGTCGAGCGGTCGGAAACCACCGCTTCGCCGAGCGTCACATAAGGCAACGCCGCTTCGCGCGGCGGCTCGTCATAGATTTTCGCGCCGCCAAGCATGGCGGTGAGCGGGCCGTCCGCTTTCAGTGCACCATGAATCGCGGCACGCAAGGCGGCTGCCGATGCGGGCATTATGATTTCCTCATTGAAAGAGCGCGGGCGGCAGCATCGCTCTTGCCTGCATGCGCCGCGAAAATTTCGCGCATGCGGCTGTCGGCTGCCGCCCGCATCGGCTCGCGCACCAGCGGGAGGAGCGGCGCGAGCCAAGGCGAAGCAGGTTGTTCCAGTGTCCCGAATTCGCGCGCGGCAGCCACCGGATCGGCGGAACCCACTGCGCGGCGTTCACCATGGTCCGCCACTGCAACGGCAACGTTCGCATGGCGGTGCAGTTCGTCGCGGAGCGCTTCCGACGCGGCGTCGACAACCGCCTGTTTCAGCACCGCGTCCCGCGCACGAAGACGCGGCCATGCAGCGCCGGGACGATTACGGACCCGAAGCTTCACGGATGCTGCTCCTCGACCAGACATTCGACGAAATGCCCGCGCTCGCCGCGATCGCGCAGCGCGCGGATGACAAAGAACCGCG
Organism: Pseudomonadota bacterium; assembly: GCA_023417665.1. Lineage (GTDB taxonomy): Bacteria > Pseudomonadota > Alphaproteobacteria > Rhizobiales > Xanthobacteraceae. The sequence goes on from JAEZFA010000071.1 coordinate 1,486, forward strand.
CGCCAAGCACGAAGCGGTGCGCGAGCGTAAGATCGCTGCGATGGCGCAACACGATGCGATGCGTGAGCAAACCGAGCCGCTGGTCGGAGACGACCTGGCCCGAAAGCGAAAGCGGCTCGATCTTCGCCCAGACCGCGCCGAGCGATTCCCAGCTGCGAATGACACCGCCCGCGCCGTCTTCGACTTCGTCCGCCACTTCGAGCGTCAGCCGGTGGCGGAAATCGCCGATCCCGCTCACAGCGACACCACGCGATAGGGCGCAATCAGTTCGGCAATGCCTTCGGGCAGCGCGGTGCCCTGCTCGCCGCCGCCGCCGCGATATTCATAAGCGCGTGCAAGCAGCAGCCGGATCGCCTGCAGGAGCGGCGCCGGCACATCGGCCGCGTCGCCGTAGCCGGCTTCGATATCGATTTCGATGCCCGCGATTTCCCGCACCGGATGGATGACCCGCCCGGCATCGAATGAGATCAGGCCGGGCGCGGATGCCGTGTTGAGGATGAAAATTTCCGGGTCCAGCGTCTGGGCATCACCCGCCGCATCGCGCACCCGTGCGGCCAGCACCGCGCGCAACGGCGAAACCGGCGCAGCAACCACGCCGGAAGACGGCCAGCGGTCGAGCACGATGCGCCAGCCTTGCGTCATCAACGCGCGGCAGCTGCGCGATTCCACCTGGATCCGCGCGGCGGCAATCATCGAGGCGATCAGCGCGTCGTCCGCGTCGTGATCGACGCGGAGATAAGTCTTCGCTTCGGCCAGCGACAGGGGTTCGCTTGCCGGCGGTTCGAGCAGTATGGCGGCCATTACTTTGTCCAGTTGACAAGGATTGCTTCCACGCGCGATCACCCGGCGCGGGAGTTTCGATGCTTCGTTTTCTCTTGATCGTTGCGGCTTACGCGGCGGCGCTTTCGGGTGCCGCCGCCATCGTTGGTGCCCGCCATGGCGACGCCAGCGGCCAGCAGCACACCGTGCTTGTGACCTCGAGCGGACAGGATTGCTCCGGCACGCTGATCGCGCGCGATCTGGTGCTGACCGCGGGGCACTGCGTTGCCGGCGGCGGCGATTTCTCGGTCCGGGCCGGCGGCCGCATGATCGCGGTTTCGCAGATCGTCCTGCATCCCGCCTTCCGCACCGACACCTACCAGACGCGGCGGCCCTCGCCCGACATGGCGATCCTGAAGCTTTCCGCCTCCGTGCCGCGCCCGCTGCGCCCGGTGCAGCTTGCGGCCGACAAGGCGTTTCCGCCGCGCGGCACCGCCTATGTCATCGCGGGCTACGGCGAAGCGAACGAAGGCGACCGCCGCATCGGCACGCTGCGCGCCGTGCGGCTGCTCAGCGCCGGCACCACGGGCGGCATCATGCTGCGGCTTACGCCGTTGAAGAACGCCGGGCCGTCCGGCTCCTGCACCGGCGATTCCGGCGGCAGCGCCTATCGCAGCGAAGACGGCAAGCTGGTCTTGCACGGCGTCATCGCCTGGGCCGGCGGCAAGGACGGCCGCAATTGCGGGATCGTCACCGGCATCGTGCTGGTCGCGCTCCAGCTCGACTGGATTCGCGCGACCGCAAAGCGGCTCGGCTCGCAGCTCGACTAGATGCTTTCCTGCACCGCGGCGCTTGCTACTATCCCGCCGGGATTCAGGGAAAGAATGCCGGGGCTGTCGCAAATCCGTAATATCTCGCGCACGCTTTTGCTCGCGCTCTTCTGCGCGGGCGGCTGTTCGCAAGCTTCCGCGATCGTCATGGGATCGCAATCGCCGCTCGGGCCGCACATGGTTCGCGTCGCGGGTCCGACCGGCATACTCAACTGCTCCGGCATCGTGATCGACCGGCTGCATGTGGCGACTGCCGCGCATTGCCGCCCGACGGCGGTAATCGCCGCAGGCAAACGTTTCCCGATCGCAAAGCGGCTGCAGACCGTAACGCTCGCCGACGGACGCGTGATTTCCGTGCGGGGCGACGCCCTGCTCCTGCAACTACGCCAGTCGCTGCCCGCAACCTCGCAGCCGATTGCAATCGGCACCCAAGGCACCGAGGGCGACTTCCGCATCGCAGGCTTCGGCGCAACCATCGAAACGAAACGCGGCAAGCTCGGCTCGCTTCACGAAGCGCAGGTCATGGTGTTGCAGCCCTTCCGCCTGGTCGCACCCGAGCGAATGAGCGACATTTCCGCAAGCGCCTGTTTCGGCGATTCCGGCGGCGCGGTGCTGCGCAACGGCGCGCTGGTCGGCATCATCACGCGCGCCTCGCATCCGAGCGTCGGATTCTCCTGCGGGCATCTCACGCATTATGTGCCGATCACGACGGCGCCTTTCGCGGCGCCGCCGCTCACGAGCGGCACGAACATGCACGCGGCGCCGCGGGTCCCGCCGCGCCCGGGGATGTATCGCCGCGCGCCTATGCCACGCTGAACTTCAGAAGCTTGATCGCGTCGAAGTCCTGCACGCCGCCGCCGACGCGCTTGG
>JAEZFA010000214.1 GCA_023417665.1 Pseudomonadota bacterium
TCCTTCAAGATCCTGATGATCTGCTCTTCGCTAAATCTGCTCTTACGCATCGTCTGTCTCCTCGGCGGAGAACAGAACCCTAACTTAAAACCGAGGGCGTTTCAGGGGAGCAGGTCACGCCGACTGAGGCAGCACAATCAGAACGCAAGCACCGCTGTAGCGAAGTATAATCAGGCCGTTCGCACCTATAATGCTCAAGTAGAGCGAGATCGGCAGCGTCGCCTCTCTGCACTTCGTTCCCTGACGACTACCGTTTACAGGGACGTGCGCGAATCGACCCTTGAATTGAGCGAGCGGTTTGATCGCGTCGAGCGGTCAACAACGACGACCGTTTCCCCCGATTTGTTGGCGCTCTCAGAAAAGGAGGCAAACAACAGCGCGGTAGTGGCTGAAGCTCTCCTTGCGGACGAACCTAATGCAGCTGAGAGCGCACACGACACCGGAATTCTGGAATATCTTTCAGGATTCTCGCAGGATCTTTGCGACCGCTGGCGGGGTGCACTCTTTTCTCTCAACCCTACGAATCCAGATGCTGGCCGCCACTTTTGCACTAGCGTGCGTGAGATATTCACGGAGATCCTAGACAAATGGGCCGACAACCAGGACGTACTCGACGCTGATCCAAATTGCGAGCTCACGCCCAACAAGACCGCGCCGACACGTCGCGCTAAGATTCGCTACCTCCTGAAACGTAAGGGCGCTGACACGCCGGAGATGCTCGGGTTCGTCGAAAAGGATATCGACGATATTCTTCAACTATTCCACGTCTTCAACGAAGCGACACATGGAGCGGCCGGAAAGCACGGCTTCGCCAGGCTTCAAAATATTCGTCAGCGCGTCGAAGGCGGCATCATGTTTCTCGCTTCGGTGGCTCTATAACAAGCGATTCAAAATCGATTGGCCGTTCCCGCTCTGCGACTTCAGATGTGACTTTGTTGCTGTGCAACGTCGAACTGTATGCCGGGGTATTTTGGATTCGAACCAGTCTCCATTGACCGAGTCTTAGAAAAACGGAAATTCGTGAATGTTTACGCGAGACTTCGGGTGAGAAACCCCACCAAAGTCTGCGAAAATGCTTAAGCGGAGACTTCCCTACTCGCAAAAGCCCCGCGAATACGGGCTCTTTCGCTCGAAACCGGCACATTGCCGGTTCGACGGAAACGGCTGGTTGGGGCGCCAGGATTCGAACCTGGGAATGGCGGAATCAAAATCCGCTGCCTTACCACTTGGCTACGCCCCAAAAGGCAGGAAGGGGCGCAATCTACTCAAGATCGGCTCCGGTTCAATGGCCAAAAGCCGCGCCATTTCGTGGCTTGAAGGGCCCAAACCGGGCTGCTAGGAAGCAGCCGCTGCCGGGGCCTTCTGGTTCCGGCATTGCCTTTTTGGCCCGGCGGAGCGTAGCGCAGCCTGGTAGCGCACCTGCTTCGGGAGCAGGGGGTCGGTGGTTCGAATCCACTCGCTCCGACCATTTTCATCGGCGGGCCAAGAAAAAAGCCGGAACGAGCGTTCCGGCTTTTTCTTTGTTTCGCGCTGAGACGGGCCGGCTACCACTGGTAGCGCAGACCCACCGTTACGACATTCAGGAAGCCCGCTTCGCGGTCCACCGTGAAGCCCGCGAAATTCGTATCAAAGCTCATGCTGCCGGTATAAAGCCCCGTGTACCGGGCGGTAGCCGTCCAGTTCTGGCTCCAGCGGTAGTCGAGACCGGCGATCACGGAGATTGCCGCAGCGGCATCGGTATCGTTTGCCGCCATTACCCCACCGAGATTGTTCATCGACACGATCTGCATGCCGGCGCCGGCGCCCACGAACGGGGTCCAGCGCGTAGCGTTCTTGAAATCGTAGATCACGTTGGCCATCAGGCCGATCGAGGTAAGGCTCCCGGTATCGCGGATGCCGGAATGGAAACCATCCGCCGCATAACCGATGGCAAGCTCGAACTCGTAGCGCCAGTTGGGACGGAAATACCGGCCGATGGCGAGATTGCCATAGAAGCCGGTCTTGGGTTCATAGGTCGAGGCGAAGCCTGCCTGCGGAATCGTGAAATCGAACGCGCTGCTGCTCGACGGCGCTATCGGCGTGCCGATGCGCGCCTCGAAATACCAGTTCGGCTGATAGGGAGCCGCCTTATAGAAGAGATCCGCGGAAGCGGCCGACCCTGCCCCGAAGAGCGCACCACCCACAAGAAAAGCCGCCGAAGCGGCCGCCAGCTTATTCATTGTATGCAACACCTTGCCCCGTATTCGGCCGGGTTCCCCAGCCCTTGGGGAACTATCTGTTCGAAATCTGATTTTGGGCAATCCGGCCAAAGCAAGAATTATCTGGAATTCGTATAAATACCTGGGAATGTGTCCTTGCTGCCACAGGGAGGGTTTGGGCCTTCGCCCGCAGGGATAAAAGAAAACCGTCCGCAAAGTTTTGCGGCATGAAACCGTCTTATCAGTCTGACCGACCGCCGCGCAGACGGCGGGACGCCGCTTCCCGGCGTCAGCCGACCTTCAAATTGCCCGCAGCGGTGCGGCCGCGGTCGGTAGTAATAATGTCGAAGTTGATCTTCTGTCCTTCGTTCAAGGTAGAGAGACCGGCCTGCTCAACTGCACTGATGTGCACGAAGACATCCTTGCCGCCATCGGCCGGCTGGATGAATCCGTAGCCCTTCTGCGCGTTGAACCACTTCACGGTACCGGAAGGCATGATTTCGTATCCTTGTCGTAATTCGCCGTTTGGACGCGTCCTGCAAAATGCGCAGACGATTCCGGCAATCGCTTCTCGGATTGCGAAGTAACGCGGCCATCCGGTCGTCCAACGAAATCGTTGCCGCCAAAGGCCCGGCTTCGGGCCGAAACAAGATTGCGGCAAAAGTGGACCGCAACCGGGTTCCCCCGTCAAGAGAATCCGGTGCCCGCATTTTTTGCCCGGCCGCGCAATCGCTATGCAGCCATGCCCTCCGGGACGGAGGCAGTATGATAAGGAGAGCACGCGCAACACCTTATCCTTACGGGCAATTCCCATGAGCGACGATATTCAGTTCGACCGCAGTTTCGATGCCAGACCGGGGGTCGCCGAAGAGATCGCTCCGGGCGTGCGGCGAATACTTTGCGACAATCCGAGCCCCTTCACCTTCAAGGGCACCAACACTTACATCGTCGGAAAAGGCAGCGTCGCGGTCATCGATCCCGGCCCGGCGGACCCGGCGCATATCGACGCCATCCTCAAGGCGCTTCGTAATGAGACCGTGGCACAAATACTGGTAACGCATACGCATCGCGATCATTCACCGGCGGCCGCCGCAATCCGGGAAGCGACCGGGGCGCCAACTTACGCCGAAGGGCCGCACCGCTCGGCCAGGCCGCTGCATCTGGGAGAAACCCCTCCCCTCGATTCCGGCGGCGACGACGAATTCGTGCCGGTCCACGCGCTTGCCGATGGCGAGGTCATCGAAGGCAACGGCTACGCGCTCGAAACGGTGTTCACGCCCGGGCATACGGCAAATCACGTCGCTTTCGCGCTGCGCGGGACCGATCTTCTTTTCTCCGCAGACCATGTAATGGGCTGGGCCACTTCCATCGTCGCGCCGCCCGACGGCTCGATGAGCGACTACATGGCGTCGCTTCACAAGCTCGCGGCACGTAGCGAGTCGACGTACCTGCCCGGCCACGGCGGCGCGGTGCAGAACGCCCACAGGCTTGTCGAGCAATATATCGAGCACCGCGAAGCGCGCGAGAACGCGATCCTGCGCAAGCTCTCCCGCGGCGAGAGCGACATTCCCGGAATCGTGCAGGCGATTTACATCGGGCTCGATCCGCGGCTTGCGAAAGCGGCGGCGCTGACGACCTTCGCGCATCTGGAAACGCTTGTTGAGCGCAACCTCGTCAAGACCGAGGACGGGCTTTCGCTCGGCGGTCGCTACCGGCTAAGCGCGTAAGCTTACGGCGCGCGGCGGCGCGCATCCGAAAGCTGGGCGAAGAAGGACTGGATGCGACGTGCATTCGAGCCGAAATCGCGCTGGCCATAACGGGAAGCCGAGCGCATATCGACCCGGATCGTATTCTTCATCCGTCGCATCCGGATCGAGATGTCTTCGGGCAAGCCAAGGATGAGCGAGTAGGCGACCGCCTCGACATAATCGTCACCCCCGGTGCCGCGCGGTGCGTTGCGCTCGAGCACGCGCCAACCGTTCCGCTGCACGATCGAGACGATCAGGTTGAAGATTTCCTCGGCTTCGGCGTCGAACTCCATCGAACGCACGGCCGGATAATGCATGCGCTGGAGCGGTGCGTTCTCGGCGACCGGGTAACTCACCGGGTTGGCATTGCGCGGCCGCGCGGCGGCGATCGCCTGAAAACGCGGCGGATCGGCGGGGTCGGTGCTGATGTCGCTGATTGCCGGCAGATGAATGCCACGCGCCACATGGAACAACGGCGCGGAAAGAATCGCGACGCCAATGATGCCGCCGAGGATCGCGGCACCGAGCCCTTTCAGCCCGTCGTTCCAGATCACTACAATAGCGGCCCCCGCGAGCAGCACGGCGAGCATCGCAATGGCGAGCGAGGCAAGCAGAATCACGCTCGCCGTCCGGTATTCGACCGCACCGGAGCGATGCATCACGATCGCAATCAGGAATACCGGCAGCGCGAAGGCCGCCAGGCGCCAGCTCCAGACGGCAAGCTTCGACACGCGGATTTCGGCATAGAGCCGGCGTCTGATCATGACGCCGGCTCCTGTTTTGCAGCGGTGTAAGGCGGCCTCACTCGGCGGCGACACTCGGCAGACGGTGATCGGAGAACTTCTCCCGCAGCGCCGTCTTGAGAATCTTGCCGGTCGCCGTGTGCGGGATTTCTTCCACGAAGATTACGTCGTCCGGCATCCACCATTTCGCGATCTTGCCTTCCATGAAGCCGAGGATTTCGTCGCGCGTCGGCTTCTTTTCCTTCTTCGGAACGATGATCAGAAGCGGCCGCTCGTCCCATTTCGGATGCGCGATGCCGATGACCGCAGCTTCCGCAACATTCGGATGGCCGACCGCGACGTTCTCCAGATCGATCGACGAGATCCATTCGCCGCCGGACTTGATCACGTCTTTCGCGCGGTCGGTGATCTTCATGTAGCCCATCGGGTCGATCGTCGCGACGTCGCCGGTATCGAAGAAGCCGTCCTTGTCGAGAATGTTGCCGCCCTCGCCCTTGAAGTAGGCGGAAGCAACCGCAGGTCCGCGCACCTTGAGCCGGCCGAACTTCACGCCGTCCCACGGCAGCTCGTTGCCTTCGTCGTCGGTGATCTTCATTTCCACGGTGAAGATCGAGAAGCCCTGCTTCTCCTTGACGTCGAGTTCTTCGTCACCCTTCAGGTGCGCAACTTCCGGCTTCAGCGTACCGGCAGTGCCGATCGGGCTCATCTCGGTCATGCCCCAGGCATGCGTGACCTGCACGTCGTACTCGTCCTGGAATTTCTGCATCATGGCGCGCGGGCATGCCGAACCGCCGATGAGCACACGCTTCAGATACGGCAGCTTCAGTTTGTTCGACTCCAGATGCTGCAGCAACATCAACCAAACGGTCGGCACGGCCGCCGTGACCGTAACCTGATACTTGTCGAGCAGTTCGTAAATCGAGGCACCGTCCAGCTTCGCGCCCGGCATCACCATGCTCGCTCCCGTCATCGGTGCGGAGAAGGCGAGCGACCACGAGTTCGCATGGAACAGCGGCACGACGGGGAGCACGACATCGCGGCTGGACAGTCCGATGACGTCGGGCAACGACGCGGCCATCGCATGCAGCGTATTCGAGCGATGCGAATAGACCACGCCCTTCGGGTTTCCGGTGGTACCCGAAGTGTAGCACATGCCCGCGGCATCGTTTTCGTCGACTTCGACCCACTGAAAGTTGCCGTCGACTTCGGCAATCCAGTCTTCATAGGCGACCGCATTCTTCAGGCCGGTCTGCGGCATGTGCGCCTTGTCGGTGAGAATGATGTACTTCTCGAGCGTCGGCAGCTTGTCGGCGAGCTTTTCGAGAACAGGAACGAAAGTGAGATCGACGAAGATCATTTTGTCTTCGGCGTGATTGACGATGTAGATGATCTGTTCGGCGAAGAGACGCGGATTGACGGTGTGATAAACCGCGCCGGCACCGAGAATGCCGTACCAGGCTTCGAGATGACGCGCGGTGTTCCAGGCGAGCGTCGCGACGCGATCGCCCTTCTTGATGCCGTCCTTGGCAAGCCGCTGCGCGACCTTCAATGCGCGCGTGCGGATCTCCTTGTAGGTCGTCTCCACGATCGGCCCCTCGACCGAACGGCTGATGACCTTGCGGTCGGGATACTGGATGGCGGCGTGGTCGATGATCCGGTTGCAGGTTAGCGACCAGTCCTGCATCAAGCCCTTCATGGTATTTCTCCCTCACTCGTTCTCGGCGGCGCCTGTTGTCCCGCGCCTTTCGGGCGGAAACTAGCGCGTGGCGCCCGGCAAGAAAACTGGCGTTCCCGGGCCGGGGACGCGAAACTGCGGCATGCGGATGGTGCGTGTTTTCTTGTGTTTTCTGCCTGCCCTGGCGGCGCTCGGATATGGCTGCGCAGGATTTGCGCAGGAGCCGCCGCTGATCCTGCCGCTCCATGCACCCATGCCGGAGGCCCGGCCCGCGGAAGCCCCGAAACCGCTTGTCGCCCGGCCGCGCTTTCCGGTGCTCTTGCCGATTTCCCCCGAGGATGCCGCGCAGGCGGCGGCGGCCTGCAAGGCCGTGCTCGCCACCGAGAAACTCATCGCGGAACCCGCGCAGGCCGCGTTATGGGACAACGGCTGCGGCGCGGCCGGCCAGATGACGATCCGGGCCGTAAAACTCGCGGACGGCCAGGAGGTCGTGTTCAGGCCGTCGGCGCTGATCCGCTGCGAAACGGCCGAAGCGGTTGCAGACTGGGTGCGCGGAGAAGTCGAACCGGCCACGCGCGCCTATGGCGGGATCGCGCGCATCGAGGTTGCCGCGTCCTATCATTGCCGGCCGCGCAACAATATTCGCGGCGCGCGCATGAGCGAGCATGGCCGGGCCAACGCGATCGACATTCGGGCGATCGTGCTGCGCGACGGCCGGCGTTTCGGCGTCGATCTGCCCGAAACACCGCTGCAACTGCTTGCGGACCTGCGCCGCGGCGCGTGCATCCATTTCACGACGGTGCTCGGTCCCGGCTCGGACGGCTATCACGAAGATCATTTCCACATGGATCTCGCGCAGCGGCGCGGCGGCTATCGTCTCTGCCAGTGGCAGGTGCCGGCACCGCCGGAGCCGCTGCGCAATCCGTTTCGCTGACGGTTACAGGCTGCAAACGGAAAAGGGCGCCGCTTGCGCGACGCCCTTTTGCCCCCAAACCGCTAAGTCGCAGCTAAATCAGAGAACCCTGACCAGCGCGCCCTGCGGCACACGATTGTAGAGATCGATCACGTCTTCGTTGAGCATGCGGATGCAGCCCGAGGAAATCGCCTGACCGATATATTCCGGCTGATTAGTGCCGTGAATGCGGAACAAGGTGTCCTTGTTACCCTGATAGAGATACAG
>JAEZFA010000279.1 GCA_023417665.1 Pseudomonadota bacterium
ATTCGAGCGTGCCAACACGACGGTCCTCGGCGTGTCCGCCGATGCCGTGGCGGCCCAGGACAAGTTCAAGGCCAAGCACGACCTCAGCGTCGCGCTGGCCTCCGACCCGGAGCACGGCATGCTCAACCGCTATGGTGTCTGGGGCGAAAAGAGCATGTACGGAAAGAAGTTCATGGGCATCGAGCGGACCACCTTCCTGATCGACGCCGAAGGCATGATCCGCCGGGTCTGGCACAAGGTGAAAGTCGATGGCCATGCCGAGGAAGTGCTGGCAGCGGCGCAGGCGCTGAAAAGCTGAGCATTAACCGCGCGCTAACCATAACGAGGCTCTACTTCCCCCGCAGTGCCGGCGTTTTCCCCATCCCGGCGAGAGGCTGGGAATGGCCTATCCTTCTTCCTACGGTTCACCTTCGAGCTATGGGCATGACGGCTTCGGCCGGCGCCTGCCGCAGCGCGGCTTCGCGCAACCGCGCGGCGTCTCGAGAGGCGTTTTCTTCGGCACGCTGATCGCCGCGATCATATTTGCACTGTGGTCGGGCGCCGCAACCTTCTATCTCGTGTTTCGTGACGACATTCTGCAAAAGCTTGCCGCTCGCCAGTTCGAAACGACGCGCTCGCATGACGCGCAGGTCGCGGCGCTCAATACCGAACTCGAGCGGCTCCGTTCGTCGAAATACGTCGATCAGGAAAAAATCGAGCAGCAGCTTTCGGACCTTTCCCGCATCCAGCGCACCATCGACGCGCGGCACAATGCGCTCGCAGCACTTGCGCAGGCGATCTCGCGCAATCCGGACGTAACCGGCACGGTTGCCTCGCCGCTTGCGCCCCTGCCCGCAGCACCGACGCCTTTGCAGCCGGAAACCGCAAAGCCGCGGCCGCTTTCGGACACCCTGCTCGTCGATCCGCCGCTGGAGCGCTCGGCGTCGATCCAGTCCCGCGTCGTCGTTCCGCGCGCCGCCGCGGCTGTACTCCCTCCGCTCGACAAGCGGCAGCGCGACATCACGGCGGTCGAAACCACGCTCGCCACGCTCGGCGCCCAGCAATCGAACGCGCTGAACGCAATCGAACTGCAACTCGACGACCGCGTGACCCGCACCCGCAAGGCGATTGCCGCGCTCGGCCTGCGTGTTTCGCCTTCGCAGCGGGTGCAGGCCAATCCGGTTGGGGGCCCGTTCCAGCCCTATTACGGCGTGCCGGAAGACAGCTTCATGCGACAGGTGTTCCGTGTGCGTGCAGCCGCCGCCGAACATGACAAGCTGCTTCGCAATCTCGACGGGCTTCCCGTCCTCCTGCCGATCGACGGCAGCATCGAGATCACCAGCGGTTTCGGTCCGCGGGTCGATCCGTTCCTCCGCCGCATGGCGTTGCATGCGGGCCTCGATCTGCGCGGCGATACCGGAGATCCGGTGCGAGCCACCGCCGCAGGAACCGTGACACATGCCGCACGCCACAAAGCCTATGGCCTCATGGTCGAAATCGACCACGGCAACGGGCTGGCCACGCGCTATGCGCATCTGTCGGCGATCGCGGTGAAAGAAGGAACCCGGGTTCCGGCGGGTGCGCTGGTTGGAAAGATAGGCTCGACCGGCCGCTCGACCGCGCCGCATCTCCATTACGAGGTCCGTATCGACGGCGAAGCGGTCGATCCGCGGCGCTATCTCCGTGCCGGAAAGCTCCTTGCCGGCCTCCTCTAGGGCGCCGCGGCGCTCGTTGACGGAATATTAGCCGTGACGAGGCGATTTTTATTCAAATCGCCGGGAACCACGGAACGGTGTCGGGACACGCGCATTACCCGCTCAGTAAATGCGTGAGTACTCAGTGGGGACCTTATCTCTCTAGCCATAGTAGGAAGGAACTTTCGGCCCTTGCCGAGGGTTAGAACTGCGGCTGGTACCCCGCTGCACCTCCGGACATGAGACCCCCGGCGGTGATCGTGACGAAGAGGCTTAAAATGACTGAACACGATCCGAACGAAATGAACTCGAGTGGCCGCGACGCGAACCCAGACCGGCGAGAGGATGGTCAGGGGCCGGACGGAATCCAGCCTGCACATCGTCCTTATGGCGATGCCGGCAATCTGTACGAAATTCCCCGGGTACGCCCGGACGATCCGCCGATGCGAAACTGGTGGGTCGATGACGAGCCGCAGCAGGATGGCAGCGGCTCGCCGCAGACCGGCTGATTATTCGGCAGCAACCGCCACCGCCTCGAACCGGGGCACCCGGCGGTCGCTGTCCTCGACCCAGGCATCGCCCGCGAACCATTCGTGATCGCGGTCGCAATGCGGACAATAGCTCCGCGCGAAAAACACCGGCGAGGAATAGAATTTCTTGCGCTCCGCCCGCAGGCCGGTCGGCACCGCCTCACCCGTTACCGGGCATTCGAACATCACGTTTCCCATGATTCCCTCCGCTGTGTCGTCTTTCGATGAGCGGCTTCGTACGGACCCTGCGTGAAGGCAGTACGACGGGAAGCGAACGTTTGCAGGGTAACTTTGCGGCGAGATCGAGTCGAAGCGTTACACACTGTAACAATGCAAAAGAAAACCGCCGGAGAGAATGCCCTCCGGCGGTCATTTCGTTGTTCGCAATCGCGGAAAGTTTATCGGCGCGTTACGCCGCTTTCTCCGAGGTCTTGCTGTCCAGGTCGCGCAATTCGCGACGCAGGATTTTGCCGACGTTCGTCTTCGGCAAGTCCGCGCGGAATTCGATGTGCTTGGGCTTCTTGTAACCAGTGAGATTCTCGGCGGCGAACTTCATCAGATCCTTCTCGGTGAGATTCGGATCCTTCTTCACCACGAACAGCTTCACCGCCTCGCCGGAAGCCGCATCAGGCACCCCGATCACGGCGCATTCCAGCACGCCCGGATGCATCGCCATCACGCCTTCGACTTCATTCGGATACACGTTGAAGCCGGACACGTTCACCATGTCCTTCTTGCGGTCGACGATATAGACGAAGCCGTCCTCGTCCATGCGGCCGATGTCACCAGTGCGGAAGAAGCCGTCCGCCGTCATCACCTTCGCGGTTTCCTCCGGGCGCTGCCAGTAACCCGCCATCACCTGCGGACCCTTGGCAGTAATCTCGCCGACTTCGCCGATCGGCAATTCCTTGCCCTCGTCGTCGCGGATCGAGATGATGGTGGACGGCACCGGCAGGCCGATCGAACCGTTATAGGCCGTGTTGGTGCCGGGGTTGCAGGTGAGCACGGGCGCCGTCTCCGAAAGGCCGTAGCCTTCGAGGATCGGTGCCTTGGTTTTCGCAAGCCACTTGTCGGCGACTGCTTTCTGCACGGCCATGCCGCCGCCATTCGCGACTTTGAGCATCGACCAGTCGATCTTGTCGAAGTCGGGGTGATTGAGCAGCGCGTTGTAGAGCGTGTTCACCGCCGGGAAGGTCGTGACCTTGTACTTCTGCAAGTCCTTGATGAGCGCCGGCAGGTCCCGCGGATTGGCGATCAGCAGGCAGCACGCGCCCGCGCGCGTACCGAGGAAGAAGCACGCGGTCAGCGCGAAGATGTGGTAGAGCGGCAGCGCCGTCACGATCATCAACTGCTCGACCTTCGGCTCCTTTTGCAGCACCGGCTGGAGCCATTCGTCGTTCTGCAAAATATTCGCGATCACGTTGCGATGGGTCAGGATCGCGCCCTTGGAGACGCCGGTAGTGCCGCCGGTATATTGCAGGAAGGCGACATCCTGCGCGCCAAGCGTGGGTTTCGACAGCGTCTTGCCCTTGCCTTGAGAAAGCGCAGCGTTGAACTGCACCGCTCCCGGCAGATTGTACGCCGGCACCAGCTTTTTCACCTTGCGCACGACGAAGTTCACGATGGTGCCCTTGAAGCCCAGCATGTCGCCCATGTTCGCAAGGACAATGTGTTTCAGGCTCGGCACCTTCGCACGCACCTTTTCAAGCGTGTTTGCGAAGTTCTCGAGAATGACAATCGCGGAAGCGCCGGAGTCGTTGAGCTGGTGCTCAAGCTCGCGCGGCGTGTAGAGCGGGTTCACGTTCACGACCGTCAGTCCCGCGCGCAGGACGCCGGCAATTGCGACCGGATACTGCAGCACGTTCGGCATCATGATCGCGACGCGATCGCCCTTCTTCAATCCGAGCGACTGCAGATAGGCGCCGAACGCCGCCGAATGCGCATCGAGGTCGGCGTAGGTGATCGCCTTGTCCATCGAAATGAAGGCTTTGCGCGTTGCGTAGGTCTTGAAGCTCTCTTCGAGCACCTGCACGAGCGAGGCATAGCTGTCCGGATTGATTTCCGCCGGAACTCCTTGCGGATAGTTCTTCAGCCAGTTCTTTTCCACGCTAACTCCCTCCCGGAACTTGGAAAATGCTTGTTGTTGCTTGCCTGACGAATACCAAAGCCGGACTGCAAATAGAAGAGAGCGCTACGGCAACTTTACGCGCGCTGCTCCGCACGAGCGGCCGCAATTACCGCAACGGCATCAAGAACTTGAAACCCCGTAGAAACCCGTAATCAGTCGGGCACTTCGCCAAAACCCCGACCCGCCTTCTTCGGCGCGCAACGGATCAAGCGGCTGTCCTCAACCGCGGCCTGCCGATGTTTCACGGCCTCGCGATAGGCCGGGTCGCGGATCATATCGACGAAGGCCTGCACGCTCGGATATTCGGCAATGAAGCAGTGATCCCAGCGCTCACTTTGCGGCCCGATCAGCATCAGTTCGAACCTGCCCTGCCAGATGATCTTGCCGCCGAGGCGCTGAAACACCGGACCGCTTTCCCGGCCGTAGGCGGCGTAGGCTTCCGCTCCGGTCGCCTTGCGGCCGTCTGCGTAGTTTGCCTCCGCGCGCAACTGCACGAGGTTCAGCATCTGGATCGGCCCCTCGCGATCGTTTTCGCGAAACAGCGCAAAGACTTCCTTGGTGGGATCGATGTGACCGGTCATTGCTTCCTCGCCTTTTGTCTGTTTGCGTTCGCCGCTTTCTTTCGAACGGTTCCAGTTCGCGCCGGCTTGAAGCCGGGGTCGAGCCCATAGCGGAAATTGCGCACGAACTGACGCGCCACCTCGTCGACTGCAAGCCCGCTGTTCGGGCGATACCAGACCGGAATCCAGTTCAGTGCGCCGAGCAGCTGCAGCCGGAACAGCCGCGCATCGACCCGCGGCGGCAATTGCAGATCGGCAACCAGCACCGAGATCAGCCGTTCATAGGCGTCGCGCTGCGGCACCATGATCTTGCGGAACGGCGCGAGACTGCCCTCGTAGTACTGCGCCGCAATCGCCGCCCCCGAACTTTCATTGGAAGCGAAATTGCGCGAATGCGCTGCAGCGGCCGCCTCCAGCCGCTCCCAGGGATCTTTCAGGCCGGAGATTGCGTCCACCACTTCGCGCTGCACGTTCTCGAGACTGCGGCCGTGGACGGCGACAAAAATCTCTTCCTTGCTCGGAAAGTGATAATAAAGCGACGCCGTCGTCATGCCGACCGCCTGCGCGATATCGCGGATCGAAATGCCCTCGAAGCCGCGGCGCGCAAACAGCCGCTGCGCGGCGTTCATGATTTTCTCGCGACTGGCTTCGGCCTTGGTTTCTTTCGCCGTACTGACGGGAGCCAGCGCATTCCGGGACTTCGGGGTCATGTCTTCTATCGAGGCTCCGCGGGTAGTTTGACTTTTACCGATCGATCGTTAGAAAATCGATCCGGGAAGGGAGAACGTATCCTGCAGACAGTACAATCCTGGATCGGCGAAACAAATCCGGAAACTGCGGCGGAGGAGGACGAAGCGCTGACGGCGCTTGCGGCCGACTGCGAACGCCTCAACGCCGAGATTCTCGCCATTTACAAGGCCGTCCTGCCAGCCGCGGTGATCCATCAGATCGCGCGCGGGGCCAGCGAACAGGCTGCAATCGGCCGCATGATGCTGGACGATTGCGTGCTGCGCGCGGAAGAAGGCAAGCTCACTCCGTCTCATCTTTCCAATGCGCGAAAGTGGAATGCGAGCGTGCGTCGCTGGATCGAGAACCGCAAGGCGGCCTACACCACCGGCTGCCGGCGCAAGCTCATTCTGGTTCGTTCCGCGCGCGCCAACTAGTAGCAACGAATCGTCGTCACGCTTAGAATCCGGACGCCGTCCTCCACGACGCGGCCGGTCAACCTCATGCGTTTTCCCACGACGCAAGCCGCAGGCAGTGGCCCCTTCCCGCGCAGCGTCATCACTTGGCAAGGCGATTGCGCGAACTTCCCCGGCCAGAACCATTCGTCACCGTCGCGCACAGGCGGAATGATGATCTCTCCCTCGAGCGTGACGAGCGAACCCGTGTTGCACGGCGCTGCGGCGGCGTAGCCTGCCGATAGCAGCAACGCGGCAGCGGCCGATACTAACGCGACGCACTTCATCCTCGCTCCGTTACTTCAGCAATTTGGGATCGTATCGGAAGGCGAGCGGATGAAAGGCCTGCCAGTCGTTCCAGCGTTGCGAGCCCGCTTCGGAAAGCGTCCATAACGCGCCATCGGACGCGAAACTGATGCCCTCCGCACCAACCGGCATGGCAAAGCGCGCGACCACGATACCGGTCCTGCGATCGAGCCTTACAAGTTCGCCGAATTTGGAGCCGCTCCGCATCACCCAAAGGCCGCCGTGAATATCGACTGCCGCGCCTTGCGCACGTTGCGGCGCGGGCAAGGTTTCCGCGGCGTCGGCCTCGGTCAATTGCGGCTTGCGCAGCGCCTCCCATGTGAAGCGAAACAACTTCCCGGCATCGTTTCGCGCATATTCCCCGAGCCAGAAGCCGTTCGCGTCACTCGCGGCGAACGACCCCTTCACGCCGCCTGCAAGCCGGATCATCCGCCGCACGCGCCCCGGTATCTTCGCTTGCTTGTCGTCGAGTTCGATCTCGATCAGGAGCCGCGTATCGCTAACGAGAAGCGTCGTGCCCTCGCCTTTGGCAAGACCACCCGCATGACCGCATGCCTTGGGCAGATCGAGCTGACCCAGCACCGCGCCCGTGCGCGCGTCGAGCGCGAACAGCCGGCACGGGCCCCTGTCCTGTTTCTGATCCGTGCTCTTGTACGCCGAAACAAGCAGCCGGTTGCCGAGAAGAACAATGCCCTGCGGCACATATCCCTCATTCAGCCCCGGGAGCCAGATCGTCGCCCGCAGCGCCTGCGCGTTCGGAATTTCGGTCAGCGAACGGGAGGCATAATCCGGCTTTACGCCGGCCGGCTCCGCGGCAAAGGTTCGGTCCGCAACGGCGACCGAAGAGATCACCATCCAGACCAGCGGCAGGACATAGCGGCGCTTCGACAAGGGCTTATTTTCCTTTGCGCCCGCGCGTCGATCGCGTGAAACGCTGGAGCGCGCTGTCCAGCGGTTCGGCGAACATCGCAGCCGCCTTGCGCAACTGGATGATGTTCTCATGCGTCGGCATGGTGCGGCAGGCTTCGAACGCGACCGAGAACTCCGCAAAGGGACCGGCGAGTTCGTGTCGCTTCAGGAGCACCGAACGCGCGGCCATGAAGGAAAGCAGCGTGCGCGAACCTTCCTCGAAATTCGCGTGGTTCACGTCGTATACCGATACATAGTCGATGGCCCGATAC
>JAEZFA010000299.1 GCA_023417665.1 Pseudomonadota bacterium
GTGCAGGGCGGACTGTCGGCGACAATCACCTTGTTGTTGAAGCGGATCGTGGAAGCGCTCGCCGCGCGCTTTCGCGGCAACGCGGCGTTGCTGGCGCCGCCTGCGATCGCCTGCACGATTTCGGCAAGCCTGCTGACCCTGATTCATTGGCTGGCCGGAACGCCGGAGCTTCTCGCGACCATCGCGGTGCCGCTGACCGTCGCCACGAGCTATGCTGCGATCTACAACTACGCGCTCTGGAAATCGGGAAGAGGCTAGCGTCATGGCAGACGATTCCAATCGCCGCCCTTTGGCGAGCCGCGAGACAGGCTGGGCCCGCGGCATCAGCCGCCGGCTCGCCGCGACTTCGATCACGCCGAACCAGATTTCCGCCGCCAGCATCGTCGCCGCCGCCATCGCGGGCATCTGCTTCTGGCTTTCGGGACAAGCCGAGACGAGCGCGCGCGCGGCGTTCCTGATCGCGGCGGCGCTGTTCTGCCAGATCCGGCTGCTCTGCAATCTGTTCGACGGCATGGTCGCGATCGAAGCCGGTAAGCAATCGTCAGACGGTGCGTTCTGGAACGAGTTTCCCGATCGCGTTGCCGATAATCTGATCCTCGTCGGTGTCGGATTTGGCATCGGCAATCCGGCGCTCGGCTGGGCGGCAGCGGCGCTCGCGGTGCTGACGGCCTATGTCCGCGAACTCGGCCGCGCGTCCGGCCAGCCCGCGGATTTTTCCGGGCCGATGGCCAAGCCGCATCGCATGGCACTTATTACCGCGGCCGCAATCCTCTCGCTGCTTGAACCGCTATGGCATGCGCAGGGTCAGCTTCTGACGGTTGCACTTTGGGGGGTCGCGATCGGCGCGGCCGTCACCGCGTTGCGGCGGGCGGTCACGCAGGTCGCCTGGCTGCGGAAGCCGAAGGTGTGACACTCACGCCGTGATGTAGCGCAACCGCAACGCATCCTCCCCAATCCGGTCGCTGCTCACGAGCCGTAGCGGCGGGCGAGCGCCGGCGAAATAGGGACTGCCGCTGCCGAGTACGACCGGATGCAGATAGATCCGGTATTCGTCGATCAGGCCAAGTTCGGTGAGCGCATGCGCCAGCACCGGCCCGGCGACTTCGATCTCGCCGTCATGTTGTGCCTTGAGCGCGCGGATCGACGCTTCCAGATCATCGCCAATGAGTGTCGCGTTGGGACCGGCCGATTGCAGCGTGCGCGAGACGACCCATTTCGGTTGCTTTCGCCACGCCGCCGCGAAAGCCTGTTCGTCGGCGTTCCATTCCGGATGATCGGCGTCCCAGTAGCGCATGATCTCGTAGATCTTGCGGCCATAGACGCTGCCCGTCTGCGCTTTGGCTTCCTCGACGAAGTGGCGAAACAGCACGGGGTCCGGCGCGAACTTCATGTGATCGACATAGCCGTCGAGCGACACGTTCATTCCGAATACGAGCTTTGCTATTGCGCGTCCGTTTGCTAGCCGCTTGCCGCCGTGTCTTTCGCTCGAAGGTCCGGTTATCCTCGCGCCGATTACAGACGAGATGCTTGCCCTTCGTCCAGTGGCAAACTGGCGAGCCGCGCGGAATTACTTGTCCGGCCGGAATAAAGAACGCATCATGTCGCGCATGCGGATGGAGTGCAGAAAATGAACGCGCATAGCAAGCTCACCGGAAGACTGGTCGCGGCGGCGCGTGCGCTTGCGGGTGCGAGCCGCGAAGACTTTGCCAGTGCCGCCGGCGTCGGCGCGGATACCATCGCCGCCATCGAGGCGAATGGCAGCGCCTGGCTTCATTCGGATGACGATGCGCTCGCCGCGCAGCGGGCGATCGAGGCATTCGGCGTCGTCATCGTGGAGGAAGGCGACGGGATGGGCGCGGGCGTGCGCCTGAAGTTCACGCGGCAGGATGTAAAGCAGCTCTCCCGCCTCGAAGGCGAGGGCGGCATGGTGCGCTCGGACGACGCGCCGTAACGCCGCTATTTCTTCGCGGCGTGTTCGGCTTCGAGATTCCAGCCGCCGATGCTTTTATAGATCGCGTCGCGGAGCCGCTTCACGTCTTCCTTGAGCTTCATCAATTGCTGCGGCGGCTGGCCCGACGCCGCGAGCAGCGCTTCACCGAGGCAGGTGGCCTTGCTCTGCAATGCGCTGCCTTTTGCCGTGACCGCGACGACAACTTCGCGCTCGTTCTCGGGGTTGCGGGTGCGCTGCACGAGCTTCGCGGCTTCGAGCCGCTTCAGCAGCGGGGTGAGGGTACTGGATTCCAGTCCGAGCCGCCCGGCAATACCGCCCACGGTCTGCTCGCCATCGCGCCAGAGCACGTTCAGCACGAGATATTGCGGGTAGGTCAGGCCAAGCTCATCCAGCAGCGGTTTGTAGGTGCGCTGGATCGCCATGCCAGCGGAATAGATCGCGTAGCAAAGCTGGTCGTCCAGCGGCAGCGGGATCTTGCGTTTCTCGGCCATTTTCGGTTCTCCCGGGCTGTCCACAGCCCGTCCGTGGAATACTTATCGCAATAAATATTATGCTTGACCAGATCGGCAAGGTCAGGCAGATAGTTATTGCGATAAATATTATTACAGTATCTCAGGAGCCAGTCATGAAAGTTCTCTACCGCACCGAAGCCACCGCCATCGGAGGCCGCACCGGCAAGGCCGCGACCAAAGACGGCGCGTTCAGCGTCTCGCTGGTAACGCCGAAAGAGCTCGGCGGCCCGGGTGGCGAGGGCAACAACCCCGAGCAGCTGTTCGCGGCGGGTTACGCCGCCTGCTTTCTCGGTGCGATGAAGTTCGTCGCGAACCAGAAAAAGCTCAAACTCGCCGACGACAGCAACGTCACCGCCGAAGTCGGCATCGGCCCGCGCGATGACGGCAAGGGCTTCGGTCTCGACGTCGAACTGAAAGTTTCGCTTCCCGGCATCGAACCCGCGGTCGCCAAGGAGATCGTGGATCAGGCACATATCGTTTGCCCGTATTCCAACGCGACCCGCAACGGTCTCGATGTCAGGCTTTCGCTCGCGGCGTGAAGCGGGGCGACGGAACGATAAAAGGCGGAGCCGCAAAGCTCCGCTTTTTCTTTTTCGTGACGCAAGCGCGTCAGGTGTTGCCGCCTATTTCGAACGCGGACGCGCCACCACCCCGCAGATCAGATCGACGGCTGCCTTGCTGAGTTCATCGAGCGCGCGGCGGTTTTCACCGGCGCGGGCGCGGACCGCGAGCGAATGCATGATCGCGGACGCGACCGTGGCGAGTGCTGCGGCGTCGGCTTTCGCGTCGAGTTCGCCGTCCGTGATGGCTTTGCGGATGCGCGCTTCCAGCACCGTATTGAAGGCGCCAAGACTTTCCTTGAGCACGCGACGCACGGGAAGGCGATGCACGGCCTCGACCGAGGCGGTGCCGATCAGAAGACAACCGCGCGCGGCATCGGTAGATGCTGTGTAAACGTCGGTGGCGTTGCGCAGCACTTCGGAAAGTTCCGCCCGCAGCGGCCGCTTGCCGCTCAGGGTCGCCGACATCGCCTCGACCCCGGCATCCCGATAGCGCTTGAGCGCCTCGAGATAGAGCGCTTCCTTGTCGCCAAAAGCGCCGGCAAGGCTCGGCCGCGTCATCCTTGTTGCTTCGCTCAAGGCGTCGAGCGAAGTGGCGGCAAAGCCCGCCGACCAGAACAGCTCGCTCGCGCGCGCAATGGCCTGTTCCCGGTCGTATTCGACCGGCCGTCCGCGCGTGGGTTTCTTCATTTTATTCGGTTCCGCACAAAATTATTGACGCTCGGGATATTATATGCGACGACGCATAAAAGTCGAGCCGAATGACCCGAAAAGGAGAGGAGAGATGCCCAAGCTCTACATTCACCGCGCCGCCTGCTCGCTGTCGCCGCACATCGTCGTTCGCGAACTCGGCCTCGATGTGCAGATCGAGCCGGTCGATCGCGTGACACATCAAGCCGCCGACGGTGAGAATTTTCTCGGCATCAACCCGAACGGCTGCGTGCCGGTGCTGGTACTCGACGACGGCGAAGTCCTGATGGAAGGACCGGCGATCGTGCAGCACCTGGCTGCGATGAAGCCCGAAGGCGGGCTGCTCGCGACGGACGAAAAGCGGCGCCGGCGCGTGCAGTCGCTGCTGAACTTCATCGCCACCGAAATCCACCAGCCCATGGCACAGATGTTCTACCCCGAATATGCGCCGGTGAAGGATGCGCTTCGCAGCCATGTGTCGAAGCGGCTCGACTGGCTGTCGGGCCAGTTCGCGGGGGATTTTCTCACCGGCGACGCACTCGGCCTCGCGGACATCTATCTTTTCGTCTGCCTCAACTGGTCGCTCTGGCTCGACATCGATCTTGCGCGCTGGCCGCGGTTTGAGACCCTGATGCGCGAGGTCGGCGCGCGGCCTGCGGTGCGCGAAGCGCTCGCCGCCGAGGGGCTGGCGCATCAACCCAACGGAATCCACTTCACGCCGCAAGCAGCGGCATGACACCGGCAATCCTGAACCAGAGGAGTCCGCAATGAACAGCGACAGCTTCAACGATCCGCAAAGCGTGGAGACGCTCGAGATCCTCAAGCGCTTCCATCAGGTCTTTCGCCAGCACGATCCGGCGGCGCTGCACGAACTGGTCGCCGACGACTGCGTGATCGAAAACACGCAGCCCGTGCCGGACGGTTCGCGCCATGAAGGCAAGGCTGCGTGCATCGAACTGTGGACGGGTATCGCGACCAACCCTGACCTTCGCTTCGAGAACGAAAGCATCATCGCGCGCGGCGATCGTGGCGAAATCCGCTGGCGGCTCACATGGGGCCCGGAGGAGGGCAACGCGGTGCGCGGCGTCAACCTGATGCGCGTGCACGACGGAAAGATCGTCGAAGCGCAGGGCTACATGAAGGGCGGCTGAGCCATGCGTGTAACATCGAAGGAGCAATGTTCATGATTATCATCGCCGGCTATACGCTCGTCGAAGCGGGCAAACGCGATGCCGCGGCCAGGGCTTTTGCCGGGATGGTCGAGCGGGCCCGGCAGCAGGATGGCTGTCTCGATTTCTCGCTCAGCGCGGATTCGGTCGACGCCGATCGCGTCAATCTCTTCGAGTGCTGGCGCGACGAGAAATCGCTCAAGGCCTGGCGCAAGGTTGCGAAGGGGCCGCGCGTCAAAATGAAAAAGGCCGTGGTGAAGCTCTACCGCAGCGACAAGGCCGAGCGCCCGTTCTGACGTCCGCTTACTTCCGGTATTGCTCCTCGCTTCAATGCTGAATCAACGATAGCGCGCGACCGCGCCTCATCATTGTTTTCCCGGCGGCGTCGCGCGGCGTTCGGCAAACAGTTCAGAGAGTGTCTGCGAGGCGGCGATTGCGCGCGGAAATCCGGCTGGAACCGTTGTCATGTAGATGACTTCCTTCAATTCCTCTTCGGAAACACCGATATTGAGCGCATAGGCCGCGTGGATTTTCATGAACGCACGCTCGCCAAGCGCCGCGAATACCGCGACGGCGGCAAGCTGGCGCGTTCTGTTATCGAGGCCGGGACGCGACCAGACATCTCCGAGCGCAAATCTTTCGGTCGCATCGGCGAGGAACGGAAATTCCTTCCTCATGTTCTCAAGCGTACGCTGCGGCACGCCTTTGTTGAGGCTGCGGATGACGGCGTCCCCGCGCTGACGGCGTTCTTCAAGCGTTTGCGCCATGCTCGCGGCAGGCAACATGACGCAAGCGGTCAGAATGCACATCGTGCGCATCGCGTTACGGAGTGGAGTTCTCATTGCTCATCCTCACTTTGTTGCGGTGGGCCGGATCACGATTTCATTCACGTCGACATCGGCAGGTTGCTCAATGGCGAAACGCACGGCGCGCGCGATTGCGTCGGGCTGAAGCGCGATCTGGCGGTAGATTGCGATCGCTTTTGCGGTGTCGGGATCGGTGATCGAATCCGCAAGCTCGCTTTCGACCACGCCGGGATGCACGCAGGTAACGCGAATGTTGTCATGTTCCTGCCGCAGGCCGTCGGAGATCGCACGAACCGCGTATTTGGTCGCGCAATAGACCGCCGCCGACGGAAAAACGGAGAGCGCGCCGATTGATGCGATGTTGATGACGGGCCCCGAACCCCGCGCCGTCATTTCGGGAAGGACCGCGGCGATCCCGTAAAGAACGCCCTTGATGTTGACGTCCACCATTCGGTCCCATTCGCTGATCTTGAGCGCAGCAATCGGTGCGAGCGGCATGACGCCCGCATTGTTCACGATGACGTCGATGCGTCCCCAATGGCGTTGGGCTTCCTGTGCGAAGGCGGCAACACTGGCGCGGTCCGTGACGTCCAGATGCTGCGATTGGGCGTCGCCGCCGGCTGCGTTGATCTCGCTGACGAGTTCGCTCAGCCGCTCGGTCCGGCGCGCGCCGAGCATGAGCTTGCATCCCGCCGCACCAAGCTCCCTTGCGATGCCCGCGCCGATGCCGCTGGAAGCTCCGGTGATCAAAACGACTTTGTCGATGGCCATTTCCGCTACCTCATTTCGAGTGTGATTGCGCGGAAGCTAGACGTGGCCCATTGTTTCGATAAGAGGCTTAGTCCTTACCAAATTGGGAAGTTGTTCTTATCAATGGAACCGGATTACAACGCGCACTCGGTCTTCGCTGTCGTTGCGGAGGAGCAAAGTTTCGGCCGTGCCGCCAATCGTCTCGGCGTGACGCGCTCTGCGGTAAGCCAGACGATCAAACGGCTTGAAGAGTCGCTCAAGATCGCGCTCGTGCTGCGCACGACGCGAAGCGTAAGCCTCACGGAAGCGGGCGAGCATCTCCGCGCCGAGATATCGCCGGCGCTTGCGGGCATGCGTGCTGCAATCGAGGCGACCGGCAGCCTGCGTGGCCGGCCGCGTGGGCAACTCCGGCTCGCGGTATCGTCGATTGCGGAACGATTTCTTGCCGGGCCTTTTCTGGCGAAGTTCGCCGACGCAAATCCTGAGCTTCAACTCGACGTCACGATCACGGACCAGGCGCTGGACATTGTCGCTGAAGGCTATGATGCGGGTGTGCGGCTCGGCGAAGTGATCGAGCGCGATATGATCGCGATACCGGTCGCAGGGGAGGAGCGCCAGCTTCCCGTTTGCGCGCCATCCTACCGCAAACGCTTCGGCCTGCCTGCGCATCCGAGCGAACTGATCGCACACCGCTGCATTGGCTGGCGTCGGGCTCCCCGCGTCGCCCCTTACCAGTGGGAATTCGCCGAGAACGGCAGAGAATTCAGCGTCGCCGTTGCGCCGGAAATAACAACGAACGACATGGCGCTGATGATCAAGCTCGCCGTTGCCGGCGCGGGCATTACGTTCGGCATGGAAGAAAGTTTTCGGCCTCTCATCAAGCGCGGTGAACTGGTTTCGATGCTCGAAGAATACTGTCCGCGTTTTGCGGGATTCTACTTGTTTTACCCGAGCCGCCGGAATGTTGCGCCGAAGCTGCGTGCGCTGATCGAATATGTGCAGCAGCGCAACCGCTGATCGCTGCCGGCGCTGCGGCGTTCTTTGCGAGGGACATCGGGTGAAAAGGAGCGCGCGGCCGCTTACTTCCGATATTGCTCCTCGCTGACCTGCTCGAGCCAGTCTGCGGTTTCGCCGTCGAGTGCTTCCTGAATCGCGATATGCGACATGGCGCTGGTGGCGGAAGCGCCGTGCCAGTGCTTCTCGCCCGGCGCGAACCAGATCACGTCGCCCTCGCGGATTTCCTCGACCGGCCCGCCGTCGCGCTGCGTCCAGCCCACGCCTGACGTGACGACGAGGGTCTGCCCGAGCGGATGCGTGTGCCAGGCGGTTCGCGCGCCGGCTTCGAAGCTGACATGCACCGCGCGCACGCGCGCGGGCTCCGGCGCCGACACCAGCGGCTCCATTTTTACCTCGCCGGTGAAGTAGTCGGCGGGGCCCTTGCTGGTCTGGCGCGTACCGCTTCGCTTGATGTCCATTTGATTTCCTCGCGGGGTGTTCGGCCAAGTATAGGCGCCATCGCAGCGGAAGCGCTATCCGCACCTGCCGCGACGATCGCGCTTCCTGAACCCGGCGCCCGCTATTTTGGTTGCGGCACGCTCACCATCCAGTGCACGTCGAACCTGTCCTTGACCTCGCCGAGCGCGTCGAAAATCCCCGGGCTGGTGAGGCCCGGGGAGGAATGAAAACGCGCGCGACAGCGCTTAACTGAAGACCACCTGCACGTCGGTATATTCCTGCAGGCCGTCCTCGGTGAATTCGACGCCGAGCCGGATTTCTTGACGCCGCCGAACGGCGCGTTCGGCTGGATCGCGCCATGCTTGTTGATCCAGACCGAGCCGCATTCCATCTGCAGCGCGATCTTCTTCGCGGCCTCGATGTCGCGCGACCATACCGAACCGCCGAGCCCGTTTTCGGAGTTGTTTGCCTGTTTGACCGCGTCATCGACATCGGTGAAGCGCAGGATCGGCAGCGCCGGGCCGAACTGTTCTTCCGCGACCAGCGGCGCATCCGCGGGCAGGTCCGCGATCAGCGTGACGGGGAAGAACAGGCCATCGCCGGGCTCGCCGCCGAGCAGCACGCGGCCTTTCGTCTTTGCATCCGCGACGAGGCGCGAAACCTTGTCGTGCTGCATCTTGTTGTTGACCGGGCCGAGCACGGAATTTTCATCCGAGCCGGGACCGACCGGAATGTTGCGCGCGAATGCGGTCAGCGCATCGCAGACTTCGTCGTAGATCTTGTCGTGCACATAGAGACGCTTCATCGCGGCACAGGTCTGGCCGTTGTTGATGAAGGCGCCCCAGAACAGTCCTTCCGCGATCTGCTGCGGATTGGAGTCCGCCAGAACGATGCCGGCATCGTTGCCGCCCATCTCCAGCGTAAGCCGCTTCATGGTTTCGGAAGCCGACGCCATCACCTTCTGTCCGGTGGCGCAGGAGCCGGTGAAGACGATCTTGCGGAT
>JAEZFA010000011.1 GCA_023417665.1 Pseudomonadota bacterium
CGCTCCTGAAGGACGCCGAGGCCCGCGTCGAGAAAATCGCGCTGGACGCCAAGGGTCGTCCGTCCGGCACCACGCCGCTCGATCAGGACTAAAGGCGAACGGCCCCAGCGGCTTCAAGCACTTGCCCTGCGGCAGTGCTTGCCTTGTATAAGCCTCGAAAAACGCTGATAGTTCAGGCGAATGACCGATACCGCTCCGCAATCCCGTACGCCGCTGCTCGACACCGTCGAAACGCCGGACCAGATCCGCGCCTTGCCGGAAGAGAACCTGCGCCAGCTTGCCGACGAACTGCGCGCCGAGACCATCGACGCGGTTTCCGTGACCGGCGGTCACCTCGGCGCCGGGCTCGGCGTGGTCGAGCTCACAGTCGCGCTGCATTATGTCTTCGACACGCCGCATGACCGGCTGATCTGGGACGTCGGCCATCAGTGCTATCCGCACAAGATCATTACCGGCCGCCGCGACCGCATTCGCACGCTGCGCATGGGCGGCGGCCTGTCGGGTTTCACCAAGCGCGCGGAAAGCGAATACGACGCCTTCGGCGCGGCGCATGCCTCGACCTCGATTTCCGCGGGCCTCGGCATGGCGATCGCGCGCGATCTCAAGGGCGAGAACCGCAACGTCATCTGCGTGATCGGCGACGGCTCCATGTCCGCGGGCATGGCCTATGAGGCAATGAACAACGCAGGCGCCGCCGGCAACCGGCTGATCGTGGTGCTCAACGACAACGACATGTCGATCGCGCCGCCGGTCGGCGCGATGTCGGCCTATTTCTCGCGGCTGATTTCGGGCCGCACCTATAACGCGCTGCGCACGACCGGAAAGAAAGTCACCGCGAAACTGCCGAAGCGCATCGACGATCTCATCACCCGCGGCATCGAACACTGGCGCGGCTACATCACCGGCGGCACGCTGTTCGAGGAGCTTGGCTTCTCTTATGTCGGGCCGATCGACGGCCACAACCTCGATCACCTCTTGCCCGTATTGAAGAACGTGCGCGACAACGAACCCGGTCCGGTGCTCGTCCATGTCGTGACCCAGAAGGGCAAGGGCTACGCGCCGGCCGAAGCCTCCGACGACAAGTATCATGGCGTCGTGAAGTTCGATGTCGCGACCGGCGCGCAGGCAAAGTCGAAAGCCGCAGCGCCGTCCTACACCAAGGTTTTCGCCGACAGTCTGGTGAAGGAAGCAAAGAAGGACGACAGGATCGTCGCGATCACCGCGGCCATGCCGTCCGGCACCGGGCTCGACATTTTCGGCAAGGCGTTTCCGTCGCGCACCTTCGACGTCGGCATTGCCGAGCAGCATGCGGTGACGTTCGCGGCGGGTCTTGCCGCCGAAGGACTGAAGCCTTTCGCGGCGCTGTATTCGACCTTCCTGCAGCGCGGCTATGATCAGGTCGTGCATGACGTCGCGATCCAGAAACTCCCCGTGCGTTTTGCCATCGACCGCGCGGGACTGGTCGGCGCGGACGGCGCGACGCATGCCGGCTCCTTCGATGTCGCCTTTCTCGCCTGCCTGCCGGACATGGTGGTGATGGCGGCCGGCGACGAAGCCGAACTCGTGCACATGGTTGCGACCGCGGCCGCGATCGACGACCGCCCGTCGGCGTTCCGGTTTCCGCGCGGCGAGGGGCTCGGTGTCGAAATGCCCGCCGAGGGCAAGCCGCTCGAAATCGGCAAGGGCCGTATCCTGCGCGAAGGCACCAAGGTCGCGCTGCTCTCGCTCGGCGCGCGGCTCGGCGAGTGCCTGCGCGCCGCCGAAGAACTCGCGGCACTCGGCCTTTCAACCACGGTCGCCGATGCGCGTTTCGCAAAACCCCTGGACCGCGATCTGGTGCTGCGGCTCGCCCGCGAACATGAAGTGCTGATCACGATCGAGGAAGGCTCGGTCGGCGGCTTCGGCAGTCATGTGCTCGAATTGCTTGCGCGCGAAGGCGCGCTCGATCACGGCCTGCGCATCCGCCCGATGGTGCTGCCCGATGTCTTCCAGGATCAGGACACCCCGGCGAAGATGTACGAGCAGGCGGGTCTCGACGCGAAAGGCATCGTCACCACCGCACTCTCGGTGCTTGGCAGGGATGAATCGAATCTGCTGCGCCCGCGCCGCGCCTAAAGTGCCTGCGGCTAGGCCGCGTGCCGGAAGCGCCGGAACGGCCGCGAAAGTTTCCCCGGCGGAATTTCGGGCTGGCCTTCCACGGTGGTTTTGGTTTCGCCGGTGCGATTGCAATGCGAGCAGGCGAAAGAATGCACGATCACGCGCGGGCTCAATGATT
Organism: Pseudomonadota bacterium; assembly: GCA_023417665.1. Classification (GTDB taxonomy): domain Bacteria; phylum Pseudomonadota; class Alphaproteobacteria; order Rhizobiales; family Xanthobacteraceae. The sequence continues at coordinate 2,276 of JAEZFA010000011.1, forward strand.
CGAGCCGCGACTGATACCAGACCATTTCCTTCCGGCAGTGGGGGCAGATCGGAGGCTCAAGGTCTTTGACTGAATCTTTCAACGAGTCGACCACGAACCGTTTCTCCAAAGAATCCAAACAAGAACGCGCCGATTATAGCGCCTCGCACGAGCGCGAAAAAGATCGGCCGGTGCCCAGGCCATGAAAAAAATGATGCGGGCGGACCAGCTGATCGTGGTGCGCGGGCTGTTTGAAAGCCGCGCCCGGGCGCAGGCCGCAATCGAAGCCGGCAAGGTCAGCGCCGATGGCGCCACTGTACGGAAGCCGTCACAACTGCTGGCGGAAGACGCGCAGATCATTGCCGAGCCGGCGCATCCTTATGTCTCGCGCGGCGCGCTGAAGCTCGAAGCCGCGCTTGATCACTTCCGGATCGATCCGAAAGATAAAATTTGTCTCGATGTCGGTGCTTCTACCGGGGGCTTCACCGAAATGCTGCTTTCGCGCGGCGCTTCGAAAGTTTATGCGGTCGACACCGGCACCGCGCAGCTGCATCCGAAACTGAAGCAAGACCCGCGCGTGATCTCGCTCGAGCAGACCGACATCCGCAAGCTCGACGAAGCGGCGATCCCGGACGACGCGCGGCTCATCGTGATCGACGTCAGCTTCATCTCTCTCGAACTCGTGTTGCCGCAGGCGCTGAACTTCGCCGCACCCCACGCCGAATTGATTGCGCTCATCAAGCCGCAATTTGAGGCCGGCCGCGAGCATGTGAAGAAGGGCATCGTGCGCGACCCGGAAGTGCACATGGCGGTCTGCCAGCGCGTGGAATTGCTGGTAGGGCGGCAGGGCTGGCGTCTGCGCGGCACCATTGCCTCGCCCATTCTTGGCGGCGACGGCAACGCCGAGTTTCTGCTCTACGCCGAGCACTAGCGCTCGACCGCCCGCAACACATGCTGCCGCAAGCGGGCCGCGACTTCGGGCGCGTGTGTCGCGATCATGAAATGCGCGCGTCATCGATGAAGTCTGCTTCCGCTTCCGGGATCGACGCCTGCAGCCGCGCCACGATGCGCTGCATCGGTGCCGGGCTGTTCCTCCCGCAGAGAAGCAGCGTCGGTATATCGAGCGCCGCAAGATCGTCCTGCGCGAGCGCAAAGCCTTGCGCCGTCTTCCAGTCGATGAGATTGACCGCCGTCGTTTCCATCGCGTAGCCGCGCGCGCGTTCCGGCCACGACGCGAATGTGCCTGCGCCGCCATAGAAGTCGATCATGTTCGCGATGGCATCGCGCGCGCCGCCGGCGAAGGCGCGCTGGTATTCGCCGAGCATCTGGCCGAAGGCCGCGAGCTCCCCGGCATCGCCGTAGCAGGCAAGCACGCCGAGCGCAGGCGGCTCGATGATCGAGAGGCTTGCAAGCGGCATGTTACCACGCAGCGCAACGGCGAGAGCCGCAAGTCCGCCGAACGAATGACCGGCGAGATGGACCGGCCCGCCTGCCTTGCGGATTACCGCTTCGACCGCGCCCGCGACATGCGCCATGGAAGGGTCCGCTTCGCTGCGCCGCTCGCGCGTGCCGCCATATCCCGGCAGGCTGGTGGTGACGAAGCGAAGGCCCGCGCCGCAGGCCGACATCACCGGCTTCCATGCAGCACCCGTGCTGCATGATCCCGGCACCAGCACGACGGTGGGCCCGTCGCCGCTTTCCGCGTAATCGATCCGGTCCGCTTCGTCGTGCATGCTGGTTCCGGGGTTGGCGGACTATATCACTGTCCTCCCGGAATTTTGAACCGGCTGCGACCGGCGTTTCCCGCCCTTTCAGGCGTCATTCATCCGTCGCGGAGCAAAGGCATAGGGGCACGGCCTTTCATTTGCCGCATGAGTAGCTAGAACCTCCGCATCCATGCACGGCATGACAAACATATCCGCCGCCGGTCCCGCACCGGGCGGCCTCAGCCCTTGGCGCGCCGAGTTGACCGAGACGGTGAAGCTCGCGCTGCCGATCGCGCTGACGCAGCTCGGTCAGGTCGCGATGATGACGACCGATCTTGCGCTGGTCGGCCGTCTCGGCGGCGACGCGATCGCGGCCGCCGCACTTGCGCATGTGATCCTCTTCACCGCTTTCGTGTTCGGCATGGGCCTGACTTCCGCGGTTGCGCCGCTCGCAGCGCAGGCCTTCGGTGCGCGCGAGCCGCGCATGGTGCGCCGCTCGCTTCGCGTCGGCCTGTGGGCCGCGACCATCCTCGGGATTCCGCTTTCGCTCGGTCAGCTCTGGGGCGAGGAACTGCTCGTCGCGCTTGGGCAGGAGCCGAAGACCGCCGCGCTTGCGCATGACTATCTGATGGGCCTTGCCTGGTCGCTCATTCCGGCCTGGTGGTTCATTGCGCTGCGCGGTTTCATGGGCGCGGTGAACCGGCCGCAGCCCGCGTTCTGGATCACGCTTGCGGCGGTGCCTGCGAACTTCGCGATCGCTTATGTGCTGATCTTCGGCGCTTTCGGCGCGCCGCAACTCGGCATCATGGGCGCGGGGGTCGCGACCACGCTTGCCAATCTCGGCATGTGCGCGGCGGCACTCTGGGTCTGTTATGCGCAGCATCCGTTCAAGAAGTATCACGTGCTCGGCAAGTTCTGGCGCTATGACGGCCATCTGATGAAGCAATTGGTCGCGATCGGCCTGCCGATGTCGGCAACCTTCCTGCTCGAATACGGACTGTTCGGCGGCGCGGGACTTGTCGTCGGGCTGTTCGGCGCAAGCGCGCTTGCCGCGCACCAGATCGCGCTGCAGATCGCGGCGATCCTGTTCATGATCCCGTTCGGCATTTCGCTCGCCGCGACGGTGCGGGTCGGGCAGGAGGCGGGGCGCAAGAACCCGGCGGGCGCGCGGCTCGCGGGCTTCGTCGCGCTCGGCCTTGCGCTTGGCTTCATGACCATCATGACCGTGATCGTCATGCTGTTTCGCGTCGAATTGCCGTCCTTCTTCATGGACGCCAGCACGCCGGCCGCGGCCGAGATCGTGTCCATCGCCTCGTGGCTGCTCTTGCTCGGCGCGACGTTTTTCGTGGCCGACGGCGTGCAGACCGCGATGGCCGGCGCGCTCCGCGGCCTGAACGATACCCGCATCCCGATGCTGTTTGCTGCCTTCAGCTTCTGGGTGGTGGGCTTCGGCGCGCTCTATGTGCTGGCGTTTCCGCTGGGCTACGGCGTCACCGGCGTCTGGACCGGCTTCACCATCGGCCTGATCGTCTATTGCGTATTGCTGGTCACGCGCTTCCACCGGCTCACCGCGCGCGGCTACATCCCCGACGCGCCGAAGGCCGAGCATAATCTCGCCAAGCCGCTTCCGGCGGAATGACTTCCATAGGGTTAGTTCAGCTTCGCTGAACTAACCCGTCCAATTAAATATTGAACATGATCTCGCCCTAAACGCATTCCGCCTTTGAGAGGCATGGTCTATCTCTTTCTCCATGAGCGAAGAAGTGCTGATCGCCGCAATGGGCCGGCAGGGTGACGGTGTCGCCGAAACCCCGCAGGGCCGCGTCCATGTTCCCTTCACGCTGCCCGGCGAGCGCGTTGAAATCGAACGCGACGGAGACCGCGGCACGCTGTTGCGGATCATCGAGGCAAGTGCCGAGCGGATCGCGCCGCGCTGCCGCCATTTCGGCGAATGTGGCGCCTGCGCGCTCGGTCACTGGGCGGAAGCACCGTATCTCGCATGGAAGCGCGTGCTCGTCTGCGAAGCGCTGTCCCGCGAAGGCCTGCGCGCGGAAGTCGGCGAGACGATCCCCGCGCATGGCGCGGGCCGCATCCGCGCGGTGTTTCACACCGGCCGCGGCACCAACAAGAACGCGGTCGGTTTTGCGAAGCGCCGCTCGCACGAGATTGTCGATCTGGAAAGCTGCCCGGTGCTCGCGGAGCCCTTGAACGCCAGCCTTCCCTTGATGCGCGAGCTTGCGAAAATTCTTCGCGCCACCGGCAAGCCGGTTGATCTGCATGTGACGCTCGCCGAGCGCGGCCTTGATGTGGATGTTCGCGGCCCCGGCAAGCTGCAGAAGGAAATCGAGAAGCAGATCGTTTCCTTTGCCGCCGCGAAGAAGCTCTTGCGCGTTTCGCTGCATGGAGAGCCGCTCGCGCAACTGATCCCGCCGACGCATCTCGTCGGCACCGTGCGCGTGAACCTGCCGCCCGCGCCGTTCCTGCAGGCGACCACGGAAGGCGAGCGCGTGCTGGCGGAAAAAGTGCTCGAAGCAGGCGAGGGTGCAAAATTCGCCGCCGACCTGTTCTGCGGCATCGGCACTTTCGCGCTGCGTCTCGCCGGCAAGATGAAAGTGTCGGCCTTCGACAATCACGAGCCTTCGGTCAACGCGCTGCGCGAAGCCGCGAAGTCGCCGGGCCTGAAACCGGTCACGGCCGCCGCGCGCGACCTGTTTCGCTGGCCACTGGTCGCGGACGAATTGAAGAAAATCGATTTCGTCGTGCTCGACCCGCCGCGGCAGGGTGCGCAGGTGCGCGAACTCGCAAAATCGAAAGTCAAGAAGATCGCTTACGTCTCGTGCGACGCCGACAGCTTCGCGCGCGACGCAAGGATTCTCACCGCTGGTGGCTTCACGCTGCGCGCGGTCACGCCGGTTGACCAGTTCCTCTACTCGCCGCATGTGGAGCTGGTAGGGGTGTTCAGCAAGTAGATCGTCATGCCCGGCCTTGTGCCGGGC
>JAEZFA010000060.1 GCA_023417665.1 Pseudomonadota bacterium
GGTCAGTCTTGTCGATGTGGTCGAGCCGGCTGCGCCAAAGAATACGCCCTTCAAGATCACGAAGCGGACCGGCGATCTGTCGCTTCCCGGCGAGGCCTCGGCTGCAGTCGCAGACAGTCCGGAATATGTCTTTCATCTGGCCGGGGTGGTTTCGGGTGAGGCCGAAACCGATTTCGACAAAGGCTATCGTGTCAATGTCGATGGCACGCGCTACCTGTTCGAAGGCATCCGGCAGCGCGGGCACAAGCCGCGGGTCGTCTTTACCAGTTCGGCCGCCGTCTATGGCGGGCCGTTTGACGGTCCGGTTCGGGACGACTTTCATCTGACGCCGCACAGCTCTTATGGCGTTGCCAAGGCGATCGGCGAGCAGTTGCTTGCCGATTATTCGCGCCGCGGATTCTTCGACGGCATTGGTATCCGGTTGCCGGCGATCACGGTGCGGCCCGGCAAACCCAACAAGGCCGCTTCCGGCTTTTTCTCGAGCGTCATCCGCGAGCCGCTTGCGGGTGAGAACGCGATGCTACCGGTCCCCGAGGATACGCTGCATTCGCATGCGAGCCCGCGCGCGGCGATCGGCTATCTCCTGCATGCTGCGACACTCGATTTGTCGAAGCTCGAGCAGCGGCCGAACCTGATGATGCCTGCGGTGGCCTGCACGATTGCCGAGCAGATCGAAGCGCTGCGCAAGGTTGGCGGGGAGGCGGCGGTTTCACGCATTCAGCGCGTTCGCGATACGCTGATTGAGCGGATTGTTGCGGGCTGGCCGCATGCGTTCGAGGCGGATCGCGCGCTTGCGCTCGGCTTCGTGCCGGACCGGGATTTCGACGAAATCGTCGCCATTCACGTGGAGGACGAACTCGACGGCAATTCCCCGGCAAAATTGCAGGATCGTCCCTTGCAAAATTGAGGGGTTGACCCGCGCGACACGCTGGCCGACTAGTTTCTTGCGCCCGCCGCTTTCTTGCCTACATTGGGTTGCCAGAGATACGCATGACTTATGTAGACGCCGCCACTGCGCCCTTGCGCAAAACCGGACAGATTCGCCTTCATAGCGAGGCGGATTTCGAAGGCATGCGCCGCGCTGGCCGCACCGTTGCAGAGGCGCTGGACATGCTGGTCACGCATGTGCAGCCCGGTGTGTCGACGGAACGCCTCGACGATCTCATCTTCGAGTTCGCGGGGGATCATGGGGCGCTGCCGGCGACCATGATGTATCGCGGATACCGGAAAGCAACCTGCATCTCGATCAATCACGTCGTCTGCCACGGCATTCCCAACGAGAAGCCGCTGCGCGAAGGCGATATCGTCAATATCGACGTCACGGTCATCGTCGATGGCTGGCATGGCGATTCCAGCCGCATGTATTGCGTCGGCGAGGTGCCGCGCCGCGCCGAGCGGCTGATCGATGTCACCTATGAAGCCATGATGAAAGGCATCTCTGTAATTCGTCCTGGTGCCACGACCGGCGACATCGGTGCCGCAATTCAGGCGGTGGTCGAACCCAACCACATGAGCGTCGTGCGCGATTTCTGCGGTCATGGCCTGGGGCGCCTGTTCCACGACGAGCCGAATATCGTGCATGTCGGCACGCCGGGCGAAGGCGTGGTGTTGCGGCCCGGCATGTTTTTCACGGTCGAGCCGATGATCAATCTCGGCCGGCCGCATGTAAAAGTGCTGTCCGATGGCTGGACAGCCGTGACCCGTGACCGCTCGCTGTCCGCGCAATTCGAGCATGCGGTTGGTGTCACCGAAACCGGCGTCGAGATTTTTACACTCTCGCCCAAGGGCTTTCACAAGCCTCCCTATATCCAGGCGGCGTGATTTCGCATGGCCAAGGCGCGCGGTTCCGGATTCAAGGAAGCGCCGCATTACCACGGCCATCGTGAAAGACTTCGTTCGCGCTTTCGCGAATCCGGGCCTGCGGCGCTCGCGGACTACGAACTCCTCGAGCTTGTCCTGTTCCGTGCGGTCCCGCAGCGGGACGTAAAGCCGCTTGCGAAAGAGCTGATCGAGCAATTCGGTTCTTTTGCCGAAGTGATCTCCGCGCCGCCGTCGCGCCTCAGGGAAATCGACGGCGTGGGGGATGCTATCGTCACCGAACTCAAGGTCGTCGAAGCCGCCGCGCAACATCTCGCCAAGGGCAGGATCAAAAGTAAAAAGGTGCTGTCGTCCTGGTCGGCGGTTATCGAGTACTGCCGGACCTCGATGGCTTTTGCCGACAAGGAACAGTTCCGGATTCTCTTTCTCGACAAGCGCAACCAGCTGATCGCCGACGAAGTGCAGCAGAAGGGTACGGTCGACCATACGCCGGTTTATCCGCGCGAGGTCGTCAAACGCGCGCTGGAGCTATCCGCGACCGCGATCGTGCTCGTGCACAATCACCCTTCCGGCGATCCGACGCCGTCGCGTGCAGACATCCAGATGACAAAAACGATCATCGACGTGGCAAGGCCACTCGGGATCGAAGTTCACGATCACATCATCGTCGGCAAGGACGGGCACGCGAGCCTCAAGGGATTGCGTTTGATCTCGTAAGCCGGAACGGATTGGCGTCAGCTAGCGCATCATCAGGAGAGGGCGCGGCCGCGGCTGGAACTGGTCCGGCAGACGCGACCAGACTCCTTCCTCATTGCGGCCAAGCCGGATCAGGCTGTTGGTCTTCGAGAATAATAGAATGTCACCGCTGGAAAGCTGCCAGCTCACCGGGCCGAAACCCGTGATGGCACCGTCGCATCCCGGCAGGGTGCGCAGGGCAAATCGGTTTTCCCCCGCCGGCTCGTTGGTGAGCGTGATCGTGCAGATCGTCGCGCCGCCAGGACGCGAAAGCGACCAGTTGCCGATGAGGTCGGAAACCTGCGTCTCCGACGTATCGGCAATACGCATATTGGTCAGGAAATAGACGCCGTCGTTATCGCGGATTGCTTCGTAAACGCCGCCCACACCTTCCGAAAACTCGGTCACGACGACGCCTTTGGCATCGATGAAATTGATGCCGCCGGCGGGCGCCGGCATCCAGGCTACGACATCGGCAAGATGCGCGAAGGTCGTCCGGCAGGCGCTGCGGTCGAAGTTCATGGCGAAGCCTGGCGTCGCTGTCCGCGCCTCGAGCGTGATCGGGCAGCGGCGTTCGCCAAGCGCGTCCGTGAGCTGATAGTTTGACGCGAGCGCCCTCGCTGCCGCGTTGTCCTGTGTCTGCGCCTCCGCACATGCGGTCGCTGCGAGCAGCATCAAAACGGTGGCGGCGAGGCGGGCCTTGCGGCTCATTTCTTTTTCGGCGGCCAGGGCGTCTCGGCGACCGGCGTGAGCGGCGGCTTGCCGTTCGCCCAGGCAACGAGATTGTCGACCACAAGCTGCCCCATCAGGTTGCGGCAGTGGACGGAAGCCGAGCCGACATGCGGCAACAACACGACATGCTCCATGTCGATCAGTGCCTGCGGTACTTTCGGCTCTTCCTCGAACACGTCGAGGCCGGCGGAAAGAATGGTTTTGTTGCGCAGCGCTTCGATCAGCGCCTGCTCGTCGATTACCGAACCACGCGCGACATTGATGACGATGCCATTGCTGCCGAGTGCTTCAAGGACATCCTTGTTGATGAGATGCTTCGTCGCCGCGCCACCCGGCGTGATGACGATAAGGACGTCGACATCGCGCGCCATCGCTTTCAGGTCGGGATAATGCTTGTAGGCAACGCCGTCCGCCTTGTTGCGCGCATGGTAGACGACCGGCGTATTGAAAGCCTCAAGACGCTTCGCGATCGCCTTGCCGATGCGGCCCATGCCAACGACGCCGACCGTGCGGTCCTGCAGGGTTACGGTGAGCGGAAAGGGCTTTTGCAGCCATTTGCCTTCACGGAGATAGCGGTCCGCCTGCGGGAACTGGCGGATGGTCGCGAGCAGAAGACCGATGGCGGTGTCGGCTACTTCCTCGTTCAGCACGTCCGGTGTGTTGGTGACGACGATGCCGTGTTCGCCGGCCCATTTTGCATCGACCGAATCATAGCCGACGCCGAAGGAGCCGATGATTTCGAGCTGCGGAAGCTTCTGCATCATTGCGGCATCGACTTTCGTCCCCGGCGTCGCGCCAAGCGCACGGACCGACGGGCCGAATTCGGCGAGCAGTTTTTCCTTGTCTGCCGCCTTGTAGAGGCGCTCGACGGCAAAGTGCCGTTCGAGCTGTTCCTCGATCATCGGCATCATGGGGCTGGCGATCAGAAGCGCGGGTTTGGTCATGGTGGCGTATTGTTCCGTTTCTGCTTTTCTTGTGCGGGCTGCCGCCCACCTTTACTGCGCTTATCGTAGCAGAATTTTTCCGCCCGGCGCTATTTCTCGATATTCGCTTCGAGCGAGGCTTCTGCCTTCATCCTGCGTTCGCGATAGAGCAGATAAAGGCCGGATGCGATGACGATCAGCGCGCCAATGATTGTCCAGACGTGCGGCAGGTGCCCAAAGACGGCAAAGCTGGTCGCCGAAACCCAGATGATCTGAAAATAGATGAAGGGGGCGAGCACGCCAGCCGGCGCATAGCGATGCGCGATAATCAGGAAGGTGTGCCCGATCAGGCCGAACAGTCCGACGGCGACCATGCCGGTGATGACCAACGGCTCGGTCGGCGTCTGCCAGACCCACGGCAGCGGGATGGTCGCGGCCAGCACGCCTACCAGCGCGGAATAAGTGATCGTGGTTTGCGTCGAATCATACGGCGCGAGCGCGCGGGTCGAAATATTGTAGAGCGCGTAACAGCAAGCGCCCGCGAGCGACAGGAAGGCCGTGGGGTGCAGGGCGCCGGTACCGGGCCGGATCACCACGAGTGCACCGGCGAAGCCGACGAGAATCGCAATCCAGCGCCGCCAGCCGATCCATTCGCCGAGGATCGGGCCGGCAAACAGGGCGATGAAAAACGGTGTCGTGAACATGATCGCGGTCGTTTCATCGAGCTGCAGAAAATTCAGCGAGATGAAATTGATCGCGGTGGAAAGAAACAGCAATGCCGAGCGTCCGAGCTGAAGCCAGGGCCGCTGCGTGGTGAAGAGGTTCTTCACGGTCCAGGGATTCACGAAGAGAAAGCCGATCACGAAGTGGCTTGCATAGCGCGCCCAGACTACCTGCAACGTCGGCAGGTAGCCGGTTAGCCATTTCGCGGTTGTGTCGAGGAGCGCAAAACAGAACAGCGC
>JAEZFA010000076.1 GCA_023417665.1 Pseudomonadota bacterium
GGCCTGCACGGTGCAGGTGCGGAACATCATGTCGAGGCCGAGCGAGCCGACCTTAGGCATGTAGTTCGACATGATCTTGTAGCGGCCCTTCGGCATCACCGGGGTTTCGGCGCGGGTCCATTGCGGCGACATGCCGATGCCCAGAAACCCGATGCCCAGCGGATCGGCGACCTGCTTCAACTGCGCCAGATGCGCGTTCAGCTCCGCACAGGTGCGGTGAATGGTTTCAAGCGGCGCACCGGAAAGCTCGAACTGCCCGCCGGGCTCCAGCGAAATCGCGCCGCCACCCGTTACGTCGGCGAGCCCAATAATGGTTTTGCCTTCCATGATCGGCTCCCAGCCGAGCAGCAACTGCATGCCCTCGAGCAGCGCGCGGATGCCGTGGCGGCCGTCGTAAGGTACCGGCGAATGGTCGCTGATGCGGAAGGGAATCTTTTCGTGCTCGGTGCCGACGCGAAACTGCGATTTCGGCTTCTCGCCCGCCGCAAGCCAGGCGACCAGCTCGTCGCGCGTCTCGATCGGCGTCATATCAATCTGGTCGCGGGCCATTAGCGCAGCCAATTCCGTCTTAAAGGTCGCGGACCATACAGGAGCGTCCGCACCGCTGCCAATGCGGGTTGCGCAAGGCTCATCTATTCGTTCGTGGTAGCAACCAGCCAGTTTTTCACGGCTTTGAGCGCCTCGCCGCGGCTTTTGGTGCGCGCTTCGGCTTCATTGAAGACGGTAATTTGCGCATCCGCGCTGGTGCCGGTCTCGAAGATGCGGTCGACCAGCGCAAGCTCCGCCTCGCAGCCGAGCGCCTCGGCATCGCCGGCGATTTCGGCAAGCAGCTTGCCGACGGCCTCGCGCACCGGCACGGCGCGGCTCTCGGCACGATCGACGAAGCTGCCGTGAATGCCGTAGCGCTGCGCGCGCCATTTGTTCTCGGCGGCGATTGCATAATCCACCGGCGTCAGGGTGTCGTTGATCTTCGGATTGCGAAACAGGTGCCGCAGCAGGCAGCGATAGAGCGCGGCCAAAGCGATCGAATCGGAAACGCGCGTACAGCAGTCCGGCGCGCGCAACTCCAGCGTCGGATGTGCTTCCGACGGCCGGATCGACCACCACAGATAACTGCCGTCCGGCAGCACCCGCGCGTCGATCAGGGCCTGCTTGTAGTCCTCATAGTCCTGATTGCTCTGGAACAAGGGCGGCAGGCCGGTACGCGGCAACTCGTCATAGGCCGCGAGCCGATACCCCATGAGGCCGGTGCGGCGCGAATTCCAGAACGGCGAGGAAGTCGCAAGCGCGATGAAAAAAGGAATGAAGGGCGTCACGCGTCGCATGATCTCGATGCGCCGGTCGGGATCCGGAATCTCGACATGCACATGAAGCCCGCAGAGCAGATTGCGCTCCGCCAGCATCTGCAAATCCTGCATCATGCCGTCGTAACGCATGGCTTCGGTCTGCCGCGCGGAGGTCCAGGCCGCGGTCGGGTGCGTGCCGGCCGCCATGAAAGCAAATCCGAATTCGGAGGAAATCGCGCCGATATTCCGGCGCAGGGCGCGCAGCTCCCGCGCGCTTTCGCCGAAATCGATCGAAGGCTTGGTCGCGACCTCAAGCTGCGATTGCAGCATCTCACGCGTCACCGCCGCACCGAGCCCGGTTTTCAGCGCCGCCAGAAATGCGGACGGCATGCGCCGCTGCACGGCCTTGGTTTCGGCATCGACGACGAAATACTCTTCCTCGATCCCGAAGCTGTATTGATCAGCCATGAAGCCTCCGCGCTTGCCGACTTTTCTTGTTGGGCCGTTCAGGCCATTCGAAATTTCAACGCCAGTCGCCGCAGACCGACTGCACCAGCGCGAGCGCCGCTACCGCGGCCGTATCGGCGCGCAGGATTCGGGGGCCGAGCGACAGACGAATTACACTGTCCCTACCAATGAGCAAGCGCCGCTCCGCTTCGGAGAAACCGCCTTCCGGGCCGATCAGAACCGCGAGTTCCCTGTTCTTGCCTGCGGCACGCAGCGCTTCGACCGGAGAAGTTTCTTCGGCGTTCTCGTCGCAAAACACGATCGCGGCCGCCGGATCGAGCGACGCCAGCCATTTCTGCAACGGCACGGCCTCGTCAATTTCCGGCAAGGCGAGGATGCCGCACTGTTCAGCGGCTTCGATCACGTTCGCGCGCATGCGCTCGGGATTTGTCCGGTTCACCTGCGTGAACTGGGTGAGCACCGGCGAAAGGCGCGATGCTCCCATTTCGACTGCTTTTTGCACCATGTAGTCCAGGCGGGCGTGTTTGAGCGGAGCAAACGCATAGCGCAGTCCGAATGTTTCCGGCTGCGGGCGCGTTTGTTCCTGCGGCAGCGCCGTTGCCCCGCGCTTGCCGCTCGCGCCGATACGGGCGCGCCACTCGCCGTCGTGTCCGTTGAACAGCAGCACCTCGGCGCCGTCCGCCAGGCGCATGACGTTCCGGACGTAATGGGCCTGCTCGGGGGTCAGCGCGACCTCTTGCAGTGCAGCGAGCGGGGCCTCCAGATACAGCCGGGGGCTGCGAAAATCGTATTTTGCCAAGCAATTCTCCGGCACTTCGGGTCTGGTAACCTTTTTCGCCTCGATATTGCCCCAAGTCGCTGGCTTTTGTTACGACCTACCCTGAAAACCCCAACGTGGACCGCATGTACGCTCGTATCCTGCCTGCGCTTGCCCTCGCCTCCCTGCTGATCGCGGGCGGCAACGGCATGCTGTTCGCGCAAGGCATCACGATTGCTCCCGGTCCCGCGCAACAACAGCAGCAGCCGCAGGAGAACCCGTGCCAGACGGAATTCTTCCAGCTGCGCGACGAATTGCAGAACCGCGGCAACGCACTTCAGACAGCGGGCAAGCGTAAGGCGAGCGCGAAAGAACTTTGCGCCCGCGTCAACAGTTACGCCGCGTCCGAAAGCAAGATGCTCAAATTCCTGACCTCGAAGGCGCAGGCCTGCGGGATTCCGCCGGATGCCGCGCAGGGGCTCAAGCAGAACATGACCAAGACCGCGGAGCTGCGTACGCGCATTTGCAGCGCCGCCAACGCGCCCGGCCCGGTGCCGACGTCACCAAGTGCCGGCCTCAGCGGCGTCCTGAACCAGAATACCGGCGCGGTGCCGGAAGCACCGACCGGCGGCGGCATTTTCGACACGCTTTCCGGAAACGTCCTGCAGCAATGACGGGCGAAAGCCGCCCCGCGGTGGCGCCGGTCGCCGATTCTACCGGCAACTGGGTCGACCGCACCGCACCGGACTGGTCGCAACCGTTTCTTCGCCTCGCCCGCATCGACCGCCCGATCGGCTGGTGGCTTTTGCTATTGCCTTGCTGGTGGTCGACCGCGATCGCGGCACTGGCGCAACAGGCGCCCTATCCCGATCCCTGGCTCCTCGTGCTGTTTCTGATCGGCGCGATCGCGATGCGCGGCGCCGGCAGCACCTGGAACGATATTCTCGACCGCAAGATCGACGCGCAGGTGGAGCGCACGCGCAATCGCCCGATCCCGTCGGGGCAGGTCAGCGCGAAAGCCGCATTCGTGTTCGCCGTGCTGCTATCCTTCGTGGGGCTTGCAGTGCTGCTGCAACTGAATCGCTTTGCGATCCTCGTGGGCGTGTCGTCGCTCGCAATCGTCGCGATCTATCCGCTCGCCAAGCGGGTAATCTCGATGCCGCAATTCGTGCTCGGCCTTGCGTTCTCCTGGGGAGCATTGATGGGCTGGGCCGCAGTATTCGGATCGCTCGACTGGCGGCCGCTTGCGCTTTATGCCGGCACCATCGCCTGGGTGATCGGCTATGACACGATCTACGCGCATCAGGACCGGCGCGACGATGCGATCATCGGCGTGAAATCGTCGGCGCGGCTGTTCGGCGAGCGGACCCGCAGCGCCATCGCCCTGCTCTACGGCGCAACGGTCGTGCTGATTGCCATTGCGACGGTCTATGCCGGCGGCGGATTTTTTTCGCTCGCGGGACTGCTTGCCTTCGCGGCGCATCTGACCTGGCAAGTCGTGACGCTCGACGCCGACAACCCCGGTTACTGCCTGAAGCTGTTTCGCGCCAATCGCGACGCGGGACTTCTGCTCTTCGCCGGGTTGGTGCTCGACGTGATCGCAGGGGCGCCCGGAGCTTTGCTCCTGCCGCGCTAGTCGCGTGCGATGATCTCGCGCTCGCCCGCGTGGAGATCTTTGGTGATTTGTTTTGCCGCGCGATCGTGGCGCAACCGAACCACGCTTCTGCGATTGCGCAACGCGCCGTGGCGCTTGCGGCGAACGGGCGCCGTCTTTCGCGGACTCACGGCCGCCGGATTTTGCAGGCGTCCGTCCGGTCCCGCGATCAGGATCGGCCGGCCGGTCAGGCGGCTCCAGCGCCGCGCGGCCGTCGCACAGGCATCGCTGTCACCGGAAGCCTTGAGAAGCACGCTCAGTTCGTCGTCGTGGTGCTCCAGCGACAGGAAGATCACCGGCTCGGCACCGCCCGGTGCGATCACGCGAACCGCAACACCTTCAAACTCGCTGTAGGGAAGCTTCACGCACATCGCAACGCCGCGCACCATGCGACGGAATTCGATGCCTTCGCGCGAAACAGAAATCTCGCGGCTGCCGTCATCCGCAGACGGATCGGCCGCATGAATGGAAACCGGAAGGCGAAGCGGATCGAGCTGGAACAGACAGCCCGATCCTTCCTGTGCTTCGCCGGTTGCACTTGCGTGACGCCTCATTTGCACTCCCGCCGGGTGTTCCCGGTCGTTTCGCGGAGCGTGCCACGCGCGCACGAAGCGGCGGCTTAAGGGATTGGGTAAATGTTTCCTGATCCGGCGCGAAACGCGCCGATTTGGCGATCATCCTTCACGAAACCTTGCGGCGACCGCACACGCGGCGCATAGAACGGCGCATGACGCCGCGTCCGGACGAGAATCACAAAGAAACACTTCGCCTCCTGCAGGCGGCCGTTGCGGAAGCAGCCAAGCTCGCGCTGTCGAAGTTCCGCGGCGATGTCCAGACCTGGCACAAGGCCAATCAGTCTCCGGTGACGGAAGCCGATCTCGCGGTCGATAATTTTCTGCGCGAACGGCTGACCGGGATCGATCCCGCGATCGGATGGCTTTCGGAAGAAACCGTGGATGTGCCGGAACGGCTCATGAAGGACCGCACCTGGATCGTCGATCCGATCGACGGCACGCGCTCTTTTCTTGCCGGCCGCGAGGACTGGGCAATCTGCGCAGCACTCGTCGAGCGCGGCAGGCCGGTCGCAGCGGTCGTCGAACTGCCGGCGACCGGCGAATCATTTGCCGCGATTAAGGGCGGCGGCGCGACAAGAAATGGGCAGAAGATTTCCGCATCCAGCCACGACGAGGTCGCGACTGCGATCGTCGCGCGGCCGGCGAAACTGAACGAGCGCGTGGAAGCCACGGGAAACAGGGTGCCGACGGAGCGGATTCACTCCATTGCGGTGCGGCTGGCGCGGGTTGCAAGTGGAGAAATCGACGCGGCGCTTGCCGCGGAAAATGCCAATGATTGGGACCTTGCCGCTGCCGACCTTTTGGTGCACGAAGCGGGCGGCAAGCTGACCGACGCCGAAGGACGGGTGCCGGTCTACAATCTCGAAACCCATATTCACGGCGCGCTGATCGCAGCCGGGAGCGCTTTGCACCCGAGGCTCGTTGCCGCACTTGGCGCGGCCGTGAAGTAACCGATGCAATGGTCGCCGCGATGGCTGAACAGAAACAACTCCTTCATCTCGTGTTCGGAGGCGAACTCGCCCGTCTCGACACCACCGAGTTCCGCGACCTGACGAAACTCGACATCGTCGGCATCTATCCGAATTACGCAGCTGCCCATCAGGCGTGGAAAGCCAAGGCGCAACTGACGGTCGACAATGCGCTGATGCGCTACTTCATCGTGCACATGCACCGCCTGCTCGACCCCGAAACGGAAACGAACGCAGAGCGCCGCTGAGGCGTTAGTCGTATCGTCATGTGGCGCAAGATCAGAACTTCCGATGGTTTCCGGCGCGTGCTCGGCCGGTCGGTGGCGGCTTACCTCAAGCTGGTCTGGAAGACGCAGCGCGTTACCGTCGAACCCGCCAATCTTTACGACTGGGTCGACAACGAGATGCCGCTGATCTTGACCTTCTGGCACGGGCAGCATTTCCTCACGCCCTTCTTCTCGAAGCCGCATCACAAGGCCAAAGTGATGATATCCCGCTCTTTCGACGCGGATATAAACGCGATTGCCGCCGAGGCGCTCGGCATCGGCACCATTCGCGGTTCGGGAAGCCATCACAATAATTTCCACAAGAAGGGCGGTGTTGCGGCTACCCGGCAGATGCTCGACACGCTTTCGCAGGGCATCAATGTCGCAATGACCGCGGACGTGCCGAAAGTATCGCGCCGCGCCGGTCTCGGCGTTGTCAGCATCGCGAAACATTCGGGCCGGCCGATCTACCCGGTCGCTATCGCCACCAGCAATCGCATCGTGATCCGCAAGAGCTGGGACAAATCGAGCCTGCATCTTCCGTTCGGCCGCATGGCGATGGTCGTGGAAGAACCGGTGCGCGTCGCCGCCGATGTCGACGACGAGACGCTCGAGCGTGCACGACTGGAAGTCGAGCAGAAACTCAATCGCGCGACGGAGAAAGCCGAAGCGATGGTCGGCCGCCCCGCCAAGGCAGCGGCCGATGCCGGCTAGGACGCGCATTCCGCTTTCGGTGCGCAGCTATCGCGGCGTGATGCGGGCCGCGACGCCTTTCGCGGGCAGCCTCCTGAATGCGCGGCTCAAACGCGGCAAGGAAGATCCGACGCGCATAAAGGAACGCCGCGGTATTGCCACGCTCGAACGGCCCGAAGGCGCCTTGATCTGGATTCACGGCGCGAGCGTCGGCGAGATCCTTTCGGTACAGCCCTTGGTCGAACATATCCGCGCGCAGGGCTTCAACGTGCTCGTTACCTCCGGCACGGTGACGGCGGCGAAGACCGCTGCGCAGCGCATGCCGGAAGGCACACTGCATCAATATATCCCGCTCGATACGCCGCAGTTCATGAACGCCTTTCTCGATCACTGGCGGCCTGGACTGGTTCTGATCGCGGAATCCGAATTCTGGCCGAACCTGCTTCTGGAGACTTCAAACCGCGGCATTCCGATCGTTCTCGTCAACGGACGGCTTTCGCAACGCTCCTTCTCGCGCTGGAAGCGCGCGAAGAAGACCGCGACCAGCCTGCTGTCCTGCTTCGATCTTTGCCTTACGCAGGACCAGGATGTTGCCGAACGGCTTGCGCAACTCGGCGCGCCGCGCGTGCTCGCTGCCGGCAACCTGAAATTCGACGTCTCGCCGCCGCCTGCCGACGCGCAGGCCATGGCGGACCTGCAGCGCACGATCCGCGGCCGGCCGCTGTTTCTCGCCGCAAGCACCCATCGCGGCGAGGACGAAGCCGTGATCGAAGCGCATCTCGAAGCCTCGGAGCGCATGACCGATCTTTTGACGATCATCGTGCCGCGTCATCCGGAGCGCGGCGGCGAAATCGCGCAACTGGTGCAGGAGTTCCAGCTCTCGCCGGCGATGCGCTCGCGCAACCATCTGCCGGACCGCGGCACGCACATCTATGTCGCGGACACCATCGGCGAGATGGGCCTGTTCTACCGGCTTGCGCCGATCGTGTTCATGGGCGGCTCTTTGATCAAGCACGGCGGACAAAACCCGATCGAGCCGGCGAAGCTCGATTGCGCGATCCTGCACGGGCCATATGTGCACAGCTTCACTTCGATCTATGCCGCGCTGAATCGCGAACACGGTGCCGCGACCGTCACCGACTCCCATTCGCTCGCCGCGAGCCTGTTGCGGCTCCTGCGCGACCCCGCGCTGGTGCGCTCGATGGCGGATGCCGCGCGGGCGACCGTAGTTCCGCTGTCGGGTGCCGTGCATCGCACGGTCGCGGCGATCGAGCCTTATCTCGTACAGTTGCGCTTCGCGACATGACGGGACCGGTCTCGCTTCGCGCACCCGGATTCTGGTGGCGCAAGCCGAGCGCGGAAGCGGCGCTGCTCTATCCGATCGCGGCGATCTATGGTGCGGTTGCCGCGAGCAGGCTTTCCCGCAGCGGCTATCAGGCAAAAATTCCGGTGCTGTGCATCGGCAATCCGACGCTCGGCGGTGCCGGCAAGACGCCGACCGCGATCGCAATCGCTACACTCCTGAAAGCCGCAGGCAAGAAGCCGTTCTTCCTTACGCGCGGCTATGGCGGCAGCCTGAGCGGCCCGCTGCTTGCCGATGCCGCCAGTCACGGCGCGCAGGAGATCGGCGACGAAGCACCGCTGCTCGCCCAGCACGCGCCGACCGTGATTGCGAAGGATCGCGCCGCCGGCGCGCGGCTTGCGGAGGAAAACGGCGCGGACATCATCGTCATGGACGACGGCTTCCAGAACCCGTCGCTCGCCAAGACGTTCTCGCTGCTCGTGGTCGATGGCGCGAAAGGCGTCGGCAACGGATTGCCTTTTCCATCGGGACCGTTGCGCGCGCCACTCGGCGCGCAGCTTCGCCGCGCGCAGGCCATGCTGATCGTGGGTGCTGGCGAAGCGGGCGATAAGGCCGGAGCGCTCGCCGGCAAGCACGGCCTTGCGCTGCTCCGCGGCGGCCTCGTTGCCGAGCCGGAGTCGGCTGCACAACTCTCGGGCCGCCGCGTGCTTGCCTTTGCCGGCATCGGTTCGCCGGAAAAATTCTTCCGCTCGCTTGAGAAAGCCGGCGCGCAGGTCGCGGCAAGGCGAAGCTTCGGCGACCATCATCGCTATCGCGCAAAAGACGCAAGCGACCTGCTCGCGCAGTCGGTCCGGACCGGGCTTCAGCTCGTCACCACCGAAAAGGATGCCGCACGCATGCGCGGCGATCCGGCACTGGCGGGGCTGCTTGCGGAATCGCAACAGCTGCGCGTACGCCTCCGCTTCGACGACGAAGCGGCCGTGCTTGCCTCGCTCGGAAAAGTGCTGGGCCTCTAGCGCCGGGTGCCCTGGATCCGCGCCATCACCGCTTCCGGAGAGGCGTAGGCTTCCTGCAGGTCCACGCTCCAGTATTTCAGTTCGTCGAGCGGGATCGGCGTGCCGGTAACCGCACAACGCACATAGCTGCCCGGACGGACGATACGGTAATCGCCGTCGAGGTAACGCAGTTCGGCCTCGCCGGCTGCCAAGGGTGTGCGTTCAAAGCGGTTCATGATGGACGATATATGGAACGATCCGGGTGGAAGCGCAAAGCGTAAATTTGTCCGGCTGACGGGATCGTTACCGGACTATTCGTCGAAAAGGCTGCCCTGCTTTGCCGGTTTTGCAGACTGTGCCGAGGCTCTGGGCGGCGAATTCCGGGTTCCGGACACCACGGCTCCGAAACGGCCGTCCCCGACCTCGATTTCAATGGCCGCGCCCGGGATTGCCGCAGTCACCGAACGCAGGGGCTGGCCGTCCGGCCCGCGCACCAGCGCAAAGCCCCGCTCGAGCACGGCCTTGTGGCTGAAGGCATTCAGCAACTGGCCGAGCGAGTTGATCCGGGCGCGGGTATTCTTCAGCAGATGATCCTGCGCGCGTGAGGACCGCGTGCCGCACATGTCGATCCGCTCGCGAAAGCGCTCGAGGCGGGCGATGATCGCGTGCGGCGTGTGACGCGCGGCGACTTTCTCGAATTTGACGTGATGCGCATGCGCGTTGGCGCGTAACGCACGCGGCAGCCGCGCGGAGGCGCTATCCAGCCGCTGGCGCGGCAAGGCGAGCAGACTGTCGAGCGAAGGCACACCGCGGGCGAGCCCGCGCAATTCACTCTTCAGCCGCTCGATCATCTTCGACCAGCAGGAGACAAGCCGCGCGCCGCGATCGCGCGAGAGCGCGATCAGTTCGGAGCGCACCGGCACCGCCATTTCGGCGG
>JAEZFA010000145.1 GCA_023417665.1 Pseudomonadota bacterium
ACCTTACTTGATCTGCGGCGCGACGGCGCCCGGCAGATTGGCAGGTGCGACGCCTTTGTATTCGCCGCCCTGGTACTGACCGACCCACCACAGCTTGGTTAACTGGTTATTCTCCAGCTTCACGTCGCCGAGGATGGTCTTGAAAGTTCCGGTCTTGAGTTCGGCGATGATCTTCTTGTTGTCGATCTCGCCGACGCGCTCGATTGCCTGCTGGAGCATCTGCAGACCCGCATAGGTGTTCGAGCTTGCCCAGCGGTCCGGCTCCTGACCCTTGTTCACTTCCTTGTGGCGCTTCACCCAGTCCTGCACGCCGGGACCGGTCGGATCCCACGCGCCGAGACCGAAGAAGCCGTTGATCTTGTCGCCGAACTTGCCCTTGTAGCTCGGGAAGGCAGCACCGACCGACAGGAACCGCACCTTCGGGCTGAAGTCGTTCGCGAGCGACTGCTCGGTCAGCATGAAGGTGTCCGGCGGATAGGAGAAGGCGAGCATCACGTCGGGGTTTGCCGCCTTCGCCGCCTTGATCTGCGCGGAGAGGTCGGCGGAGCCGAGCGGATAGGTCGTCTCATAGACGATCTTGTAATTGTTGGCGGCAAGCTGCGCCTTGGCGGGAGCGAGGAACTCGGCACCGAACGGATGCTGCACCGAGAACAGCGCGACCGTATCCTTGATCTGGCCCTTCTTGCGAAGGTCGTTGAGCATGCCGATGAGCGCCTTCACGCCGTCGGAAGGCTTGCCGAGCATCCAGAATGCGTTGTCGAATTTCGGCGCGAGCTTGTCGATCTGCTCGGTCGCGGCCGTGCCCATGATGTGCGGATAGCCGTGCTTGGCGAATACCGGCAGCACCTGCAAGTTCGGGCCGGTGCCCCATGGCGACAGCACGATATCCATCTTGTCGACGGTCATCAGGCGTTCGACCAGGCGCACCATGTCTTCGTTGTTGGAGCGGTCGTCGATTTCCGTGACTTCCAGCGGAATGCGCTTGCCGTACTTTTTCAGCATGATGCCGCCGGCTTTGTTCACTTCATCGACCCAGAGCCGGTAGTTCGGCACCGAGGTGAGCAGCGCTCCCGCGGCCTGCGGCCCCGACAGCGAAATCACATAACCGACCTTGATGGACTTCGGCGCGTCCTGCGCCGTCAGAATTTGCGTGGAGCCGGCGATCAAGCCGATCGCCGCAGCCGCGCAGAGCAGTCGCTTCAGCATGAATAGTCCTCCCTCAGACTTTTTCTTATGCATCAATCATCGGCTGAAATGATTGGAATGCCAACTGTATCTTTAGGAGGAGAAGTGGGACATGCTGCGGCGCAACAGCAGCAAGGACGCTGATCTGGCGAGGCTTATTTCTTCGCGCTTCCTTGCGAATCCGCTTTTGCAGCGCCACAAGCCGCTCAGGCGACGTTCTTCGAGTAAGTCTTGGCGTAGGTGTCGCGCAGTACGTTCTTCTGCACCTTGCCCATTGCGTTGCGGGGCAGGTCGTCGACGAAGAACACACGCTTGGGCTGCTTGAAGCGGGCGAGCCGCCCTTCGAGGGCCGCCAGAATATCGCCTTCCGACAACGATGCGCCCTTGGTCTTGACCACTACGGCAGTGACGCCTTCCCCGAGATCGGGATGCGCGACACCGATCACCGCGGATTCGACGACACCGGCGATAGCATCGATCTCGCCCTCGACTTCCTTCGGATAGACGTTGAAGCCGCCGGAGATCACGAGATCCTTGCCGCGTCCGACGATGTGGACGTAACCGCGCTCGTCGATCTTGCCGAGGTCGCCGGTAATGAAGAAGCCATCGGCCCGGAATTCCGCCGCGGTTTTTTCCGGCATGCGCCAGTAGCCCTGGAATACGTTCGGGCCTTTGACTTCGATCACGCCGATATCGCCCTGGGGCAGCACCTTGCCGCTTTCCGGATCGGCGATGCGCAACTCCACCCCCGGCAACGGAAAACCGACAGTGCCCGGAATCCGCTCGCCGTCATAAGGGTTCGACGTATTCATGTTGGTTTCGGTCATGCCATAACGCTCGAGAATGGCGTGACCGGCTTTCTCCGCGAACAGCCGGTGCGTTTCCGCAAGCAGCGGCGCCGAACCGGAGATGAACAGGCGCATGTGCCGGGTCGCTTCCTTCGTCACCTTCGGATGGTCGGCAAGGCGCACATAGAAGGTCGGCACGCCCATCATCGAGGTCGCCTTCGGCATCAGCCGGATCATCTCGTCGGCGTCGAACTTGCCGAAATAGATCATCGAGGCGCCCGCGAGCAGGATCACGTTGGTCGCAACGAAGAGCCCATGGGTGTGATAGATCGGAAGCGCGTGCAGGAGCACGTCCTTGTCGGTAAAGCGCCAGTAGTCTTTCAGCGCTTCCGCGTTCGACAGCAGATTCTCGTGGCTCAGCATCGCGCCCTTGGAGCGGCCGGTGGTGCCGGAGGTATAGAGAATCGCGGCAAGGTCCTTCGGACCGCGCGCAACCGGAGCCGCCGCCGTCGCATTTGCGCAATTGGCGAGCAGCGAACCATCGCCATTGACGCCAAGCGTTTCGACCGTCGCAATCCCGAGTTTTCCGGCGAGCGCACGCACGCCCGTTTCCGTTTCGGGTTTGCAGACCACGACCCGCGGTTCGGCGTCGCCGAGAAAATACTCGAGTTCGGCAAGTGGATAGGCGGTGTTCAGCGGCAGATAGACGCCGCCCGCGCGCACCACGCCGAGATAAAGCGCAAGGTTCTGCCACGACTTCTCGACCTGCACGGCGACGCGGTCGCCCGGCACAACGCCGCAGCGGATCAGGTGCGCAGAGAGCTTCCCCGCCAGATCGAACACCTCTCCATAGGAAATCGGTTTGCCGTCCGGCAGTTCGAGCAGCGTCTTGTCGCGTGACGGCATCGCCGCTTCGAGCGTGGAGAAAAGATGATTGGTGTTGTTCATTGCGGTAAGTCTCGGAATTGCGGGTCGTATTGCTTGTGGTTGGCGCAGGAGCCTGCGGACGTCCTTGCTTGCGACGATCTCGCCGGCTTCGGCATAGGCTTCGTGGTGTTCCTCGATCTCGGAAAGATCGTAGCGGTAGTTGACCATCACGCCGTGCGATTGCGAAAGGCCGCGCGGCGAGAGGTCGGCATTGGCGTGGATATGCGCGAGTGCCGCACCATTGCCAAGGTGAAAGCGGGCGACCGGGTCGAGCGGCCTTCCACGCCGGTCCTTCTCCGACAGGAAGTAATGTGCGGCGAGCGCGGCAAGGGGTGCCTCGAGCGTCTTGCGCTTGCTTTCGTCGTCCTGCCATCCGGGCTGATCGAGTAGCGCAAGCGCTTCGCGGTCGCTCTCATGGATTGCACCGGAGGCGCCGCTTTCGCGCTCGCGATCGAGCCAGCGCGCGAAGCCCGGCACCGGCGAGAGCGTCACGAAGGTTTCGAGCTTGGGAAACTCGCGCGAGATTTCTTCCGCGACATGCTTGATGAGGAAGCTTCCGAAGGAAACGCCGGCAAGTCCCTTCTGCGTGTTCGAGATCGAGTAGAATACCGCCGTGGTCGCCTCGCGCGGATCGAGCGGCGTGCGGCCGCGCGCCAGGATCGGCGCGATGGCGCCGGGAATGCCCTTGGTCAGCGCGACTTCGACGAAGATCAGCGGCTCGTCGGTGAGCGCGGGATGAAAGAAGGCGTAACAGCGCCGGTCCGGCGGATCGATGCGCGCGCGCAGGTCGTTCCAGTCGCTGATTTCGTGCACCGCCTCGTAGCGGATGATTTTTTCCAGCACGATCGCCGGCGACGACCAGTCGATCCGGCGCAGCACGAGGAAGCCGCGATTGAACCACGAAGAAAACAGATGCACGAAGTCGCGGTCGACCGGGCTGAGGTCGCTTCTGCGCGCCATCGCTTCGAGCAGATGCGAGCGCATCGCCACCAGTGCCTCGGTGCCGTTCGCGGCGAGATTGAGCCTGCGCACGATTTCCTGCCGCCGCGGTTCGCTCGCGTCATGCAGTTCGGCTTCGGCGTCGTCGCCCTGTGATTTGAGATACTGCTCCGCGGCTCGTTTCAGCCGCTCGCGATCCGGCCCGAAGCGGTGCGCAAGCGCTTCGAAAAACGCAACCCGTTCGCCGGTTTTCAGCGTCCGATAGGTTTCGATGATCTCGGCGGCGAGCGCCACGCCCGATGCCTCGCCGCGGCCCGAGAGCAGGTCTTCGCAAAGCTCCAGCAGGTTCTCGGTGCGGATCGCGCCATTGGGTTTGGAGCGCCCACGGGCCCGGGCAATGAATTCGCGCCCGCGCTCCGAGATCGTCTGGAACAGGTCGCTCAGGAAACTCTTGTTTGCTGGCACTTGCGGCGGCTCTTTTCGGGTCGGGGCCGCACTAAAACAAATGCGGCGCAGAATCGCAAAAAGCCCGATGGGCCTGTCAGGCTAAGTCTGCGCCGCTACCCATTCACCGATGATTGCCTCGATCGCGGCGAGGCCGTCGGTCAGGGCTGCCGGGCCGGGCTGCAGAATGATGGTCGATTTGATCTCGCGAAGAAAATTGTTCGCAACCGCCGGGATCGCTTCGAAGCCGGGCCGGGCGGCGACGCGTTCGGGACGGAATTTCTTGCCGCACCAGGAGCCGATAATGATGTCGGGCGCGGCTTCGATCACCTGCTCGGGTGTCACGATCCGTTCCGGCGCCGATTTCTTGCCGGCGAGCGCAGGAAAGGCCTCCACGCCGCCCGCACATTCGATCAGTTCGGAAACCCAGCCGATGCCGGAAATCATCGGCTCGTCCCATTCCTCGAAATAGACGCGGGGACGCCGCGGGTGCCGGAGGGCACGCGCTCGCGCGGCGTCGAGCCGGTGCTGGAGCGTCTCGCACAAGGCGGCAGCCTTCTCGTTCTCGCCGGTGAGCCCGCCCAGCGTTGCGATCATGGCGAAGATGCCGGCGACGTCGCGTTGGTTGAAGGCATGCACGGCAACGCCTGCCTTCACGAGTTCGGAAACGATGCCGGCCTGCAGATCGGAAAAGGTCAAAACAAGGTCGGGTTCGAGCGCGAGAATTTTTCCGACATCGGCGGAGATGAAGGCGGCCACCCGCGGCTTTTCCCGGCGCACCTGCGGCGGACGTACGGCATAGCCCGAAACGCCCACGATCCGGGCATCTTCGCCCATCAGATAGAGCGTTTCGACCGTCTCTTCGGTCAGGCAGACGATTCTGCGGGGAGGGAAGCTGCGCACCCGATTAAAATTGCCGGATTCTGCCGGCAATTCCAGCAGGACTGCGTGCCGGAAAAAGGACGGAAAACCCGTTGATCTGTCCCGCGTTCCGCGTGACTTTACGGGTTCGCGGCGGGAGTATCCCCGCGACGTCGAATCGCCTCGGGGGTCGAGGCAATCGGGGCAGGAGGTTTCAGATGGCCGGACTAGTCGATCGCGTAAAGAATATTTTGCTCAAGCCGAAGGAAGAGTGGCTGGTGATCGACGGCGAGTCCGGAGACACCAAGGAAGTCTTTACTTATGTCGCGATTCTCGCGGCCATTCCCGCGATCTTCGGCATTCTCGGCGGGCTCATCGTACTGCCGGCGGCGCTGCCGATCCTGATCGTCACGGCGATCCTCGGCTATCTGATTTCCTTTGCCGTCGTTTATCTGATCGCCTTCATCATCGACGCGCTGGCGCCGACGTTCGGCACCGAGAAGCATTTCCCGAGCGCGCTCAAGCTGACCGCATACTCCTACACGCCGTCGTGGATCGCGGGCGTGTTCTCGATTATCCCGGTGCTCGGCGGCATTCTGGCGCTGCTCGCCGGACTCTATGGCCTCTATCTTCTCTATCTCGGCTTGCCGATCCTGATGCGCACGCCGCAGGAGAAGGTCATGGGCTACCTGATCGTGATCGTTATCTGCGCGATCGTGGTTTCGCTGGTGCTCGGCTTCATCGTCGCCGCAATCGCCGGCGGTCTTGCCTTCTCGCTCGTTCGCTAACTCACTCCGCGAGCAATACGTCCCGGCACGATGGCGGTAATTGCGCCATCGTGAGCGGGGGCTTCGGTTTCGGCTTGGTCTTCGGCGGCGGCGGATTCAGGATCGCGTCGCGGAACCACCAGTCGAGTTCTTTCCCGCATCCATCTTCCGCGCCGACCGGCTGCTGTGGCTGACAGTCCGGGCTCCCCTTCGGGCAGCGGATGCGCACATGCATGTGATAGTCGTGGCCCCAATAGGCCCGCACCTTGCGCTGCCATGCGGCGCCGGGTGCCGCGCGGCAGAGCGCCTTCTTGATCGCGGCATTCACGAAAATGCGTTCGACCTCCGGGTCTTCCGCGGCGGCGCGGATCACCTGAACATGGCCCGGCGTGAAGGTTTTCGGGTCGATGTCGCGGCGGTCGGCGCGCACCATGAGTTGCGGCGGAAAGGTTTCGCGCTCGCGCTTGTCGAGCGTGCGGTTCGGCATCGGCGTCAGCCAGATATCGGCATCCAGCCCGACCTGATGCGAGGCGTGTCCCGTCAGCATCGGGCCGCCGCGCGGTTGCGCAAGGTCGCCGACCAGAATTCCGTTCCAGCCCGCGACCTTCGGCACCCGCGTGGCGAAGCGTTCCAGGAACGCAATCAGGTCGGGATGTCCCCAGTTGCGGTTGCGGGACAGCCGCATGACCTGCCAGGTCTGGCCGTTCACGGGGAGTGCCACGCCGCCGGCCAGACATCCCTTCGAATAGAAGCCGATGGCGCGGGCCTGCAATGGGGCGGCGTCCGCCTTGCGGCCGAACAGCTCTTTTGCGGGCGTCGTGGGAGCGGGCGCCTGCGCCAGCGCGGAGCCGGAGAAGGCGAGGGTGACGGCAAGCAGGGCGAAGCGGCGCATCATGGGCGAATCCTAGAGCATGATCCCGAAAAGTGCGAAGCGGTTTTCGGAAAAGATCATGCTCAATCAAATGGATAAGTGCCGAGTCTGATTCAATTCAATTGAATCAGACTCTAACGCAAAGCCGGCATGGGCGCCAAAATGCGCGGAAAATCTGGGCAGATTTGCGTAACGATCTCGCGAGAATCCGGCTTCTGTGGCGATCCTGCACTTGCGAAGCAGGCGCTGCGCCGGAATAAATGAGACCGGGTTGGATTGTTACGGGGCTTTGTCATGAAGCGCTTGCTTGCCGCCGCGGCCTTGCTGTCGGCTTTCGTCGTCTCCGCCGCCGCGCAGAACCGGCCGCAGCCGGCTGCGGTCCCGGCCGAGCCGCCCTCGATCGTGGTCACGATATCGGTGCCGAAGCAGGAAATGCGCGTCGTCGTCGACGGCGTCGAGAAATATGTCTGGCCGGTTTCGACCGGGCGCGACGGTGTCGCGATCACGCCGGGCGGCACCTTCAAGGTGCAGTCCATGGTGCCGAATGCGGTGTCGCGTCTGTTCAACAACGCGCCGATGCCCTGGGCCATTTTCTATGACGGCCACTATGCGATCCACGGCACCACCGCGGTTCATTTGCTCGGCCGCACCGCTTCGATGGGCTGCACGCGGCTGCATCCGGAGAACGCGAAGAAGCTGTTCGAGATGGTGAAGGCGCGCGGCGCCCAGAGCCTGCAGGTGATCGTAGAGCGCAACGACCAGCGCATTTCGAGCACGTCGCTGACGCGCAGAAAATAAAGAGACGAGATTAAAAGACGAGAAATGAAAACGGCCGGCTTCTGCCGGCCGTTTTTTACTTTGCGAAAACCGTTTGGTGTTGT
>JAEZFA010000168.1 GCA_023417665.1 Pseudomonadota bacterium
CATCCCAGCGGTCGGGCCGTGCGCCCTCGATGGTCCAGAGCCACAGGAGCGAGGCGACGATATAGACCCCGCCATAGGCCGCGTAGGTGCGGCCCGCAGCGTCACTTTCGACGTAGGTCAGGAGCCAGGCGAAGGCGATCAGCGAGAGCGTACCGGGGATCAGCCACAGCGCCGACTTGCCGAGACGCAGCCACGCCCAGAACGCGAAACAGCCCGCGATCTCGCACAATGCGGTCAGCACAAAAATGGCGACGGAAAACATGAAAGCGATTCCCCGCCGCTATTCTGCGGCGAGGATCGTATTGCGTACAATCGGATAAATCTGGCCGTTCCACTTCTTCCCGGAGAAGACGCCGTAATGGCCGACGCCGGCCTGCATGTGGTGGCGCTTCCGGTGCGGCCGGATGCCGGTGCAGAGATCCTGCGCGGCAAGCGTCTGGCCGAGCGCGCAGATGTCATCGCGCTCGCCTTCGACCGTGAGCAGCGAAGTCTTGCGGATCGCGCGCGGCTCGACGCGCTGGCCCTGGAACGAGAGCTCACCCTTGGGCAACCGGAATTCCTGAAATACCCACTGCACGGTTTCGAGATAAAATTCCGCGGTGAGATCGAGCACCGCAAAATACTCATCATAGAAGTCTTTGGTCTGCTGCGCCTTTGCAAATTCGCCGCGCGCCAGATTCTGGTAGAGGTCCATGTGCGCCTTCACATGGCGGTCCATGTTCATCGACATGAACGCGGAAAGCTGCACGAAGCCGGGATAGACCTGCCGGCCGGCGCCCTTGTGCTGCGGCGGCACCACCGAGATCAGGTTCTTCTCGAACCATTCGATCGGCTTGCCGGTCGCAAGGTCATTCACCTTGGTCGGATTGATGCGGCAGTCGATCGGCCCCGCCATCAAGGTGAGGCTTTTCGGCTGCCCGCGCATGCCATTCTGCGCCATGACCGAGGTCGCGACGAGTGCGGCGACACAAGGCTGGCAAACCGCAACGATATGCGCGCCCGGCCCGATCGCGCCCAGAAAGCGGATCAGATGATCGACATATTCGTCGAAGCCGAAGCGGCCCGCGCACACGGGCACGTCGCGCGCGTTGAGCCAGTCGGTGACGTAGACATCGTGATCGGAGAGCAGGGTTTTCACGGTCTCGCGCAGGAGTGTTGCGAAATGACCGGAGAGCGGGGCCACCACCATCACGCGCGGCTGCGCGGTTTCGATGTCCTTCCTGAAATGCAGAAGCGTGCCGAACGGCGTCTGCATCGCCGCTTGCTCCACCACCGCAACTTCGCGGTTGCCGACCATCACTGAATCGATTCCGAACGAAGGCCGCGCGTGCGTGAGCCTGGAGCGCGTAACCATTTCGAGGCCGGCTGCGATCGCACCGAACGGCGTGTGAGCGGCAAAGCCATTTAGTCCCGTAACGATGCCTCTAACATTGGCAAGTGCCTGCTCAGCAAATGAGCGGATGGGATCGCCTAAATCAGACTGCGCCTGATACGCCGAATAAATCATGCACTCTTCAGCCCCGTTGCCCAGCCACGTATGGCGCTGCAACAGGCTAGCGGGATTCCTGCTGCAATGCGATAGTGAACTTCAGTCTAACGCTGTGGACGGATGCGTGTTCCGCTCCGCGAAAGCGAGGAGATATGGCCGGAGTCACGTTGACGATTGCGAGCAAAAATTACGGCTCGTGGTCGCTGCGCGGCTGGCTGTTGTGCAAGATCGCGGGCATCGAATTCGACGAGCATGCCGTCTCGGCGGACGATCCTTCTGCACGCGCCGAACTACTTTTGCTATCTCCGTCATTTCTGGTGCCGTCGCTGCAGAACGGATCGGTGAAAGTCTGGGACACTCTGGCCATCGGCGAGTATCTGCACGAGACCAACCCGGCCGCCGGCCTTCTGCCGAAAGATGCCGCGGCCCGCGCACACTGTCGCGCGATCGCCGGCGAAATGCATTCCGGCTTCTCCAACCTGCGCTCGGCGCTGCCGATGAACGTGAAGGCCAGTTATCCGGGCTTCAAGGTCTGGCAAGGCGCGCAGGCCGACATCGACCGCATCACGGAAATCTGGCGCGACTGCATCGCGAAATACGGCGGGCCGTACCTGTTCGGAAAAACGCTGACGCTTGCCGACGCAATGTATGCGCCGGTCTGCTCGCGCTTCACGACGTATAACGTGAAGCTCGACAAGGCGTCCGCAGCCTATTGCCAGGCGATGATGGCGACACCGTTCATGCAGGAATGGGTCGAAGCGGCAAAGAAAGAGCCTGACGAACTGGAAGAGCTCGACGTCGAGTTTTAACGTCCTGCCGCTTCCGGCACGTCCTCGCCCAAAGCCGGCTCCGGTTGCAGGCACTCGACATAACGTTGCTCGTGCCCGCATTCGCAGACGTAGATCGCTTCCTGCCTGTTGCCTTCGAGAACAACGGGACCTGTCAGGCGAATACGCATCACGACGCCGCATGCCTCGCAGACATGACGTGGCTTGCCGGCTTTCCAAAGCGGTAAAGTAAGTTTCTGAACGGACATGGCGCTCTCCTCCGGGATGGGGGCGGGAGCGCAATTGCGTGTCTCTCAGTTGGCGATCTTATACCTCGGGCCGTGCGCCAATAAGACGACGCTAGGCTGTCCTCGGTCGCTTAGCCAGTGACGATATTGTGGCAGTCCGTGTCGCTTCCGCGACTTAGCCTTCGCAACGCACATGCAAACGTATCCGCAGATCCGTCTTGTGCATTGATTTCATTGTACGCCCATGCGCATCAGCAACCACGCGCCGCCTACTGCGATACCGGCAGTCAGCGCGATTGCCGCAATGAAGGAAAGCCAGAAACCGGGCAGCGCGCCCCACTTCAACGGTTCGAAGATACCGACGCGCTTGCGCTCGGCTTTTTCCAGCGGGCGGCGCGGATTCATGTCCTGATCGCTCATGAAACGCAGAACGCCATCCGCAGCGGATGGCGTCAAGACGCAAGCGAGGGGGCGGTCACCGCAGCGCGGGCAGACCAAAAGAAGTTGGGGGAGGTACTACCGCGACCTCCCCCACGACATCGTCCCTATTGGCCCTGGAGACCGACGCCGATTGCTTGCCGCGGTAAGCGCGCGGCAGCGCAATTGTTGCAAGCCTCATTCGAGAATT
Source organism: Pseudomonadota bacterium (assembly GCA_023417665.1). Taxonomy (GTDB): domain Bacteria; phylum Pseudomonadota; class Alphaproteobacteria; order Rhizobiales; family Xanthobacteraceae. Next base: position 3,133 of record JAEZFA010000168.1, read on the forward strand.
CCGGAAGCCCGCGGGGGGAAAGCGCGGGCTTACGGG
>JAEZFA010000237.1 GCA_023417665.1 Pseudomonadota bacterium
GTGTTAGAGCACCGACGGCGGACCTGACCAAAGCCACGAGGTAAAATCATGGCAAAGGCTAATGAAGTCGATACCGAAGAAAGATTGATGATTGGTGGCGTTCGCTCGACAGAGTTAATCGCGCCCGTCGCGAAAGCGACTACCGACCCCGACCCGATCTTCGCAGCGATCGAAAGGCATCGGCAGTCCCGCGACGAACTGAATGCAAAGGTAGATATTGAGAACGATGACCCGTTGTGGGCCGCGGAAAATGCAGCCTCGCACGAGGTCTTCGAAATGAGACCGCTTACACTCGCGGGCACGCGAGCCAAGATTAAGTTCTGGCAGGACATCGAACGCGGTGATGCGGGCTACATGCCGCCCAAGCGCGTGGCTCAGGTTCTCGATACGCTTCTACCGGAACACCTGCCTGTCTCGGAAGATGCGGCCAGATCGCAAGCTAATGCGGAGAACAACACAAAGCAGTTGGTTAACTCTGAAGCTTTCGGGCGGTGGCTAGACGCTGAACCAGCGATCAATGAGATGGTCGCGGTTTCCGAAGTGCTTTCGCGACTGACTATGGAGGGCGGGGTGTCGCGGAACGCTATGGACTTCCTGATTTATTTGCTCGGCGACAAGGTGCAGGAAGTCTACGGCGCCTGGCGCGCCGTATTTCCTCCTGTGAAGAAACGGCCTCAATCAGAACATTCTTCAAGCGAAGCCGCATAGTGCATTAGCGCGGGCTCGCACTTGCAGCCCGCGCTTTGCAGTCCAACTTGCCACGGCAAGTTCACGCCTGAACCCTCCTGGCCGGTCTATGCGCAACGGTTGCGCATCACGCTTACTTTTCAAAAAAGCGTAGTTAAGTCAGCGCACTGCTAGGCGATTTCCGAAATTGATCGAACACGCAGAACCACGATTTCCTCGAACTCCCCACGGTGAGTTCGATGCCTACTTCCCATGGGAAGTATCGGGTCGAACACTGATTTGAACGATGCTCGGGCCCTGAACATGCTCTGCACCATCAAAAGCTCCCCATGCTTGGCTTGTTGCGGACATTCTTCCAGCGCGTCTTGATGGCCTTACGCGCTATCTGACTGCGGCGCTTCGGGCTCAGCTTTTCGCTGCGTGCCTTGTTGCCGAGCGGTGAAATTCTCGTCAGATGATTCTTGAAAAGAGCGGCTGCGAGGTCAGGCGTGATGGCAATACTTCCCATGGGAAGTATCTCCCGCTTCGATTTCTCGCTCGGATCGAACCGCTTTCTGATTCTCGCGGTCTGCTCCTCGTCCTCGACAATCGCGAACTTCAGCCCCAGCGCGCCCAGCAGGTCCGGCGGCAACGCTATGCGTATCGCGATAGGCATCTGTGAACAATTTTCAAAAAGGCTAGTAGTCTTATCGCACTATGGGGTGCCTTCGCTCGATGCTAAGCACGCTTAGCATCGGCAAGAAATCGAAGCGCGATTTGTCGGATACTAAGCCGCTTAGTATCGACCTTGGCAGTGACATAGCGCGTGCGATTTTGTCAGATATGGCGCGGCAAAACGGAAGAATCGGTGGGCGCGCGCGGCTCGAAAAATCAACACCGAGGCAGCGGCATTTTTCTGCTCGTCATGCCGCGAAAGCGAGATGGAAACGCAAAACCGAAGCGGATGCCGACAATTGTCCGCATGGCGAACATCTCTCTTTTAACGCCTTAAGACTCGTCGGTTTTTCAAAAGTTATCCACCTCGCTACAGAGCAGGATAAAATTCACAGCCCCTTGATCGGCAGGCGTTGTCAGATGCCGCGAACTCTTGACTCGGTGCGTTGCTGTAAATTCGTCCACAGAGCACCTTGCGCTCGCAATCAACGCATGGAGCTTCGAGGTGCAACCTTCCGCCTCCCGACCTATCAGCGAGAAAGAGCAATTGCGGCGAGATAAACAGTCCGCTGCCGCACTTAACAGGCAAGCCAGAGATCAGGCTGACAAGGCATGTTTCGAACCAGCCATCAGCGGCGCCTCTCCTCAAACCCAATACGCTGGCCTGCTAAAGAAGGGAGCGCTTCCCATAGATCAGCGCTTCGCGGTCACCGTGAAGATCGCTGCAGAGTTCTCAGGCCTCTCCAAGACACGAATATACGAGTTTTTGAACGAAGGGCTTATTGAGGGCGTCACTATTCGTGGACGTCGCTTGGTGCTAGTCGCTTCGCTCATCGCTTTCGTTAAAGGCGAAGGCACGCCGAAGGCGGCTGCATGAGGCCGCCAAATGAAGCGGCCCCCGCTTACGCCGCGAGATGCGGCGGGCGGAGGCCCCAACATGGTGCAGAAGCTCGGGTAGAGCGGCGCCAGAGAACCTCAAGGGCGGCGCCCGCTCAACGTACCGATGCACCGAACACGTTTCAGCCGCTCGGCGCTGTCATCGCGCGCGTATTGGCAAAGGCCGGCCGATGAATGGTCCTGCCCTTTCCGGTCCCGAGATGCTCGCCGACGCACTGATGCGCGTGCCGATGCACCTTGACCTGCGCCGGGATGACCACCGCCAGGAATTTTCCGATCTGGCGCGCTCGGTGGCGCCGTTCGCGAGAAGCGGCTCCATCAACGTGGGCGAATTCATGGCCCGCTTTTTAGCTCGCGTGGAGAACGACCCAACCGGCGATGCCGAGGTGATCCTGCGCGAAGCGCTTACCAGTTCGACTTCCGCTCGCGGCGATTACCTTCAGGACGATCTCGAGCCGAACGGCGAGAACACGCCGCCGGCGAGTGAAGCCGACTACGGGCTCTCGCCGGCAGACACCGCCGAAGATGGCTGGCGACCGCCTGACAAGTATCTGCAAACCAAAGCCGCGATTAGACTTACTTGGTTTCGCGACATCGCTCTCAGCCGTGCCCGTCGATACCTTGTGAAAGGGCTAATCCCTCGTATCGGCCTCACCGTGGTCTGGGGCGAACCTAAATGCGGGAAATCGTTCTGGGTCTTCGATGTTATGATGCACGTTGCCCGCGAGGTAAATTATCGCGGCCGGCGTGTGCAAGGCGGAGCGGTGGTCTATTGCGCGCTTGAGGGGCAATTCGGATTCAGCGCTCGCACCGAAGCCTATCGGCAGTTGCATAAGATCGGCGACAACGACAATGTGCCGCTCGTTTTAATGGATGAGAAGCTCAACCTCGTGCGATCGCACGCGGATCTAATCGCGGCCATCAAGGGTAAGCTCGGAGACGCAACGCCGGTTGCGGTTGTCCTGGACACGCTTAACCGTTCACTCATCGGGTCCGAGTCCAGCGACGAGGATATGAGCGCCTACGTCACAGCAGCGGACGCCATTCGCGAGGCGTTCCAGTGTGCAGTCGTCATCGTGCACCACTCCGGCCTCGATAAAACCCGCCCACGCGGCCACACAAGCCTTCTCGGCGCGGTTGACGCGCAGATTTCAGTCAAACGCGACGCGGCGAAGAACATTCTCATCGAGTGCGAGTACATGAAGGACGGCGAAGCCGGGGCGACCGAGGCCAGTCGGCTTCAGGTAGTCGAAGTTGGTGAAGACAAGGACGGGGACATTATCACCTCTTGCGTCGCGGTTCCCACCGATGCGGTACCAGTTGCGACAGGCAGGATGGTTACGGGCGCTTCGAAACAGGCGCTCGAACTACTCGAGCGCGCGATCCTTGAAAAAGGACGAGATGCGCCGAGCGGCGAGGCGTATCCGGCGAGCGTAAAGGTAGTCAGCGTAAGCATCTGGCGCGAGTACTGCTACGCGGGAACCGTGTCAGCCAGCAGCACCCCAGATGCAAAGCAAAAGGCATTCGTGCGCGCCGTGAAAGCATTGCAGGATGCGAAGGCTATAGGCATCTGGAATGACCTCGCGTGGATTGCCCGGACAAGCCAGACATAACCGGACATGTCCGGCATTGTCCGGCGACACCTTAGCCGGACAGACACGGACACACCCCTAAGGGGTGTCCGGTGTCCGGTGTCCTGTCCGGGGACAAGCGGATCAATGGCGGAACAGGAAAAGGAAAGGCGAAGCAGGTGTTTCAATCGCGAGGGACACCGCCGCGAATTCTCTGCTCAGAGCCGCGGTGCGACCCTCTCGGTGTAAACGAGATGCCTGAGAACGGGCGCGATCGTCACGTTCGTGGGTTGCGAGGCAATTCCCTCCGCACGGGACGACGGTGTCTCAACGGTTTGTGCCATTTCCGCTGCCCTACCCATGCGTGACACACACGTCTCGGGTCTGCTTGCGCCGGCCGCGCGATCGAGGGTGCTGAGGGGGGTGCTCGCCTATTGGTGCGCGTCTCGCAAACGATGCCCGGGGGTAAAATTGGGCCGCTGAGTCCGTAGCTGATGAACCGCCCTCGATGCTGACTTCGAAACACTCCGGCACCTGAATTTTTTACCCCGTGAATTGTATCGGGTGCGTACCGTGGAAAAATTCAGAACGCGGTGCATCGTTGAATTCTCCGAATGTGTGCATGCTCCGAGCGCAGAAACTCGGAGAGTCGCAATGCCTGAGCGGAAGCAGAAGTTGGCGCTGGTGAACATCGTCACGCGCGAACCGATCCCTATCCACGTCTTCGACGACGACACCGCGCAAATTCAGATCCCCGACGGACCGCAGGTAAAGCCCGTGCTCGGGCTGACCGTCGGCCAGTACCGGGTCGTCAGCGTTCGGCTCGTCGAAGTCCCGAAGGGCGATCAAATCCAGGGTCAGCCGACGTATCACATCGAGCAGGCCGCGGGGTACGTCTACGAGAAGGCGTTCTTCGAGCCGGCGGCGCCGTTCGATGTTCTTTCCGGCGAGACCTTCCTTCCCGAACTGGAAGACGTGCGGGAGGCAGCGTGATGGAATTGCCACGCTACAAAAACTCCTCACAGTCGCCCGCGATACTCGGCGCGCTCATCGTCAATCCCGGCGACGAAGCCGAGCATACAGGATGGCCAGTACGGCACTTCGAGCCGGTTAATCCCGCGGCCTGCGCCATCACAGAGTACTTCGCAAAGCATCTGACGGACCCGTGGCGCCCCGAGCGCCCGATCAATCCTCTGGTCGGCGGAATTTACCTGCCGTCAAGCACCGATCCCCGAGACGAACTTCGGATCGTCGAAGAGGCGCCGGCCGGCGCGCCGCTCTATCGTGCGACCCTTGAAGTCGATTTGCCTCACCGGCTGTTGGCAGATGGTGAAGTGATCTGTGCTCTGGGGTGGCCGCGGCCGACTTGGCTCGAGGCTGCCAACGATCCGGCGCTTCAGGTCATGCGCTATTTCGAAGCGAACGATGACAATCCAGCGCTGCTGCGCTCTCCATGGTGTGAATTTCGGCAGGCTCTCGTGCTTCCCGAGCTTCCCGCCCAGCCACAGCGCGAGCCGTGGTTCCCTCAAGGACCGGAACAGGACGTGTCACCTCGTCAGCGCACGCGGCGCTCACTCCGTAGAGTTGCGTGATGGCTGACGCCGAAAGCCAGGTACGCGAGGAACTGCCGGCACGCAGCTACGACCGCGTGATCCAGTACAGCGCGCTGGGCTCGTTATCGGAACTCTTCAAGGGCCGATCCGATGAGCCTTCTTTCGAGCGCATTGCGCCGTCGCAGCCGGTGCAAACTCGTGTAGGCCGCCGCTCGATGCGGCACTTCAGCAGATGACGCCCGAAGACGCAGACTGCTCTGCGGAGATTGAGCGCACGGTGCGCGCGATCAAGGCCATTCGCGGAGAGCGTTTACCCGCACCCTCACCCCGGCCGCGGCTGGTCGTTATTCAAGGCGGGAAACAATGAACGCGATCGAAACTGCAGAACCGCGAGAACTGAAGCGCCAGGAGCCACCGCGCGTGCGGGGAAAGCTGCGCGAGGCCATCGAGATCGCGATTACTGAAGGACTGGATTGGCCCGAGGCTGCAACTCGCGGTGGCCTGACGACGCGCGCAATGCGGAAGGCCCTGAACAGGCCTCACGTTCTTCGCTTCATCCGCGAGCGCCGCGCACTGTTTCGCGCGGAGATCAGCACCAAGAATGAGCACCGGCTCGCTGCCATCCGCGACCAAGACGACAACAAGATGGCCTCGGTCCACGCGATCAAGGTCATCGAGCAACTCGAACGCGACGAAGGAGAGAGACCGAACCTGAACCGCAACGTCACGCCTGGCGTCGTCGTCGTCATCAACAACAATCGCGGTGCGCCGGCCGTCAACTACGATGAAATCATAGAGATCAATCCCGTCGCGGTTGAGGCGCATCATGCAAACCAGTAGTTCCTCGCTCCTTGGTCCTTCGATCGGATTCCTTGGAGTAGGTTTGTCTCTTGGCGGCGCTTTAGCCAAAGGCAAGGGCACGTCGGACTCGTTGTCGTTCCAATCCGAGCAGGCGACGCGCAATGCTCGCGCCGGCCGCGTCGCCGCCGATCAGACCGACGCCTACCTTCGCGACGAACTCGAAAGCACGGTCAGCCACATTAAGGCAATCCGGGCCACGGCCGGGATGGTCGATAGCCCGACATCGGAAGCCGTCATTCAGAAGGAAAGCGATGTTTCCGACAGCCAGCGCCGCATCAAGGTCGGCAACATGCGGGCGCAGGCCGATGATGACGACCGCTCCGCGACGTTCCTGCGCCGCGCCAGCCGTTCGGCACTGAACATGTCCTATCTCAGCGCCGCCGGCATCGCGCTCAAGGGCGCTTCGGCGAGGTAGCCCGGTGGTCGATCTTCCGAAAGTCCCTCGTCGTCTGGTCACGTCCGAAGCGCCACGGTCCCGCGTTTCCGGCGAAGTCGTCGGCGCGCCGATGCAGATGCTCGGCAACGCGCTCGGCACGCTTGGCGAAGGCGTCGAAGCCACGGGCGTCCGCATCGCGGAGGATGAGGGCCGCCGCGCGGTCACGATCGGCGAGGACGGCACCCCGAAATTCGAGCCGATGCCGGCATTCACCGGTCGGGCAGGCGAAGCCTATAACCGTGTCGGCCTGAACAAATGGGCCGTCTTGATGCAGAACAAGACGGAAGACGAGGTTCTGCAGAAGCGGCTCGAACTGCGCGGCGATCCCGAGAAGTTCGACGAGTGGGGCCGGGCCTATATCGAAAAACTCGCCGCGAACGAGCCCGACGAGAAGCTGCGCGACATCGTGAAGGCGCAGGCCACGAACCAGGTGCAGCAGCACTACCGGGCGCTTTCGGCCGAGAAGCAGAACCTCGATATTCAGAGCGCCGGCGATGCTTTGAAACAGCGTCAGGTGCTGACCGACAATCGGCTTTTATCGCTACGTCAGTCTGGGACGCCGCCTGAATCGCCGGAATATCAGGCTCTTTTGGCTGATCGGGCGGCGATCAGAAATGAGCGCATTCGAAATCCGCTTTACCGGTACTCGCAAGAACAGGCCGCGATAGAGGATCAGCAGTTCGAGACGCAGAGCGTTGCGGTCGGCCTTGTGGGTGCGGTTCGCCGAACCGCGGCAAGCAACGCGACCGACGCCGAAGGAAAGCCGGTCGGCGGCATCCGTAAGGCGCAGGAACTAGCAGATTCGATCCTGACCGATCCGCGGCTTGCTGACCTCACGATCGAACAGCGTCATCACTACCACCGGCTGGCAGTAGCCGAAACGAAAGCGCTGGCCGGCGAAAACCAGTTGCTCGTGAACAATCTCAACGCTGAAGCGCAGCAGTTGCGAAAAGTAATCGAGAAAGGCGATATCGATCCGGAAACGGTCCGCGACTTCCTGCAGCGCGCGTCGGAGGCGAAAGCGGTACGCGGCTGGACGGCTGTAACCAAGGCGGTATCGCTTCAGGAGCAGCTTCGTGGTTGGTTCGATCGGCTGCCGCCGGAGGAACGCAACCGCGTGCAGCTGCAGCTCGAGGGCAAGCTCGGCAACCTGGCCGACCGGATCATTCGTGCGGAGTCCGGAAACGATCCATTTGCGCGCGCGACGACATCATCCGCGGTAGGCGCCGGCCAGTTTATCGAGCAAACCTGGCTGACGCTGGTGACGCGACATAGGCCGGCCATTGCGGCGACAGCGACCCGCGAAGAACTGCTCGCGATGCGCAATGACCCCGAGTTGTCTCGGGAGCTCGTGATGCGCAATACTGAGGAAAGCCGCGACATTCTTGCGCGCGCCGGCCTCCGCACAGATGACGCCGCCCTATATCTCGCCCATTTCCTGGGTGCCGGGAATGCCGCGAAGGTTCTGAAGGCTCACTCGACGCAGCCTCTGACCGAAGTGCTTCCTGCCGCGGTCATTGCTGCAAACCAGCCCATCTTCAAGAACGTCAAGACCGTCGGCGAACTGTCGGCATGGGCCTCGAAGAAAATTGGTGTCCCTGAAATTCCAGCATCCGTAAAAGGCGACGCCGCGTTTCTCGTCGGCGTGCTGACGCGTCGCAAACAGGAGTTGGATACCGCATTCCCAAACATCGAGAAGCGCATCCGTCAGGGCGAGACGATCAGCGACGATGAACTTGAGCAGTTCGGCGCTCTGGTTTTCTCCGTCGGAACTCCTGAACAACGTCAGAAGTCCGTGGAACTCGCGGTCATGATCCGGGCTGGCGCGGCTTACACCGCGATGTCGGCGCAGGAGCGCTCGAATGCGACATTAGAGTTCAGCCGGATGTTCGCGAGTGGCTCTGCGCGCCTTGAGAGCGAAGTCGGGCAGTTCACCCGGCAACTGAACCAGACAATCACTACGGCCTACAAAGACGATCCTTATGATGCAGCGGTTCGCTACGGCAAGCGCGCGCCCGTCCCTGCCCTCGATTTCGAGAACCCCCAAGCCGTTGCCGCCGCCCTTCAGGCGCGCGTCAAGGAGCAGGAATGGGTCAAGCTACAACAAGGCACCGGCCCGTTTTCGTTGCTGCGGCCAGCCGAAGCCGAAACGCTGCGGGCGCGCCTAACCCATGGCGATGCAGCAGCGGCAGCCGCAACGCTGACAGCCATCACAGCGGCCGGGAACGAAGAAGCTGTGATCGCTACGCTTGCGAGCGCGCCAATGAAGGCTGCACTCAGCGGCATGATCCTGACCGGCGACAGCGGCCGTATGCAGGCTGCATTCTCGACGCTCGACCGACTATGGCGCACGAACCCGCAGCAGTTCGAGGCCACATTCGGCGAAGACATCTACAAGAAGCTGACCGTATGGCAGGCCAACCTCTCGTACCGAAAGCCCGAGGAAATCGCCGATCTACTCCGCAAAGCCGAGGATCCTCAGTTCAAGACCGTTCGCGAAAAACTGCTCAAGGATTACACCGAAGAAGCCAACAAGATTTCCGACCGTGATCTGCTCGGAAACTTCAGTCAGAAAATTCTCGGCGTAACGATTTCTGCCGCCCAGCCTGCAACGACACCGATCCAGATGGGCGTATTCCGGAAAGAGTTCGCCGGCATATACGCAAGCCTTCGTGCCGATGGCGTCGATCAAACGACCGCGACCGATCGGGCGGTGAAATGGGCGTCGCAGGCATGGGGCGTTTCCGCCGCAAACGGCAATCGCCTCATGCGCCGGCCGCCGGAGCATTACCTGCCCACGATCGATGGCTCGCATGACTGGGTACACCAGGAGGTTCGATCAGAGATCGAAAGAGTTCTTGGTCCGCAATTCAGCGGCGTTGCCGGCGGGCTGCGGCGCACGAACGGAACGACCTACGTTGATCGCATCGCGGACCTGCCGACGTTGCTGAACGTGCCGCGCGTGGGCGTTACCCAGAATTGGGATTACGCACTCGTCGCCGACCCGCAGACCGAAGGCGAGATCGCCCGCTTCAATCAGTGGAAGGCGGCGAACCCGGGCAAGACGCCGCCGCTGGCTCTAAGTCCTTCGTACATCCTGATGGTCTTCGACAAGGACAAGCGGGAGATCAACCTTTGGGATCGCGGTGCCGAGAACCTGGCTGAGCAGGGACCGTTCAACATCGGCTCCGCTGCGGCATTGCAGCGGCAGACAGTGCGGGTGCCGCGGTTCCGATGGTCTGATACGGCTATGAGCAGGGCTGAGGCTCAATTTGGTCCCGACCGCCAGGAAGCGTTCGATCGCCAGCAGCGCGCTGACGCTGCGTACTCGTTGTTCCCGACAGTGCTCACCGCCGGAGCAGTTCCCATTCGACCGATGGAGCAGCGGTGATGGTCGAGCCGCTTGCTGAAATTCGAACTTATGACGATCTGCATCGTGCGCTTCGTGAGCGCGCGGATGCAATCAACATTCCACGGATGGCGATCGACGAGCTCACAGGCCTAGCCGATGGATACTCCGGCAAGGTACTAGGCCAAGGAAAGACCAAGAAGCTCGGACCGCTATCTTTTGGCGCGATGCTAGCGGCACTCGGGCTGAAGCTGCTGCTTGTCGAGGACAGTGAGCAGACGCGTCGAATGCGCGATCGCTGGGAGGCTCGTATCCGGCGCTGCCCTAACGGTGATCGAAAGGAAGCGGCGTAATTCCTTTCGCTCTGCTTTCTATAGTTACCAAACCCACACGAACGAATGTGGAATTTTGTCCAAATACTCAGGACGAGAAGAATCGATTCGTAGACTCGAATCAGCCAATGATCACAAGAACTTAGACCTAAAGTCGCGGCTTTAGGCCAATTGGCTGCGATACTTTGTCCACAAGGCGTTTATTTAACTCGTTGAAATCATGGAGCTATTTTTAGGGTTAACGGACCTTTAAGGGTTCCGTAATTCCGCTCTGGTACAAACGAAAAGAAGCGACCGTTGCCGCGGTCGCTTGTTTGTTTTGGTACCTACCACGGCGATGTTGCAGAGCCCCCCGTTTAGA
>JAEZFA010000027.1 GCA_023417665.1 Pseudomonadota bacterium
TCCGAAGGCTGAATGATCTTCATGCCGTTCTTCTGCATGACGCCGATCTTCTCGTCGGTTTCGGCCTCGGAGGCCTTCCAGCCGCGATCTTCGGCTTCCTTCGCAGCCTTGAGAACGCCCGCTTTTACGTCGGCCGGCAGCGCATCAAAGGCAGACTTCTGCACGAACACGATGTTACGCGGGAGCCAAGCCTGCGTGTGATGAAAATGCGAGAGGTAATCCCACGCCTTCGTATCCGCGCCGGTGGAAGGCGAAGTGATCATCGCATCCACGCGGTTGGTCGCGAAAGCCGTCGGGATGTCCGGCACTTCGATCTGGGTCGGGATTGCGCCCGCAAGCTGCGCGATGCGCTGGGTCGAAGCGTTATAGGTGCGGAACTTCAGACCCTTGAGATCATCGATCGATTTGATCTCCTTCTTTGCGTAGATGCCCTGGGAAGGCCAGGGAACGGAGAAGAGCAGCACAAGCCCCTCTTCCGCGAGCTTCTTCTCAAGGAATGGCTTCTGCGCCGCATAGAGTTTGCGCGCCGCGGCGTAGCTGGTCGCGAGGAACGGCACGGAATCGACGCCATAAATCGGGCTTTCGTTCTGATGCAGCGAGATCAGCACTTCGCCGATCGGCGCAACGCCGCGGCGGACCGAAGCCTTGATTTCGGGATGCTTGATCAGCGAACCGTTGGAGTGAACGGTGATCGTTAGCTTGCCACCCGTCGCCTTCTCGACGTCCTTGGTGAACTGCACGACATTCTTGGTGTGGAAGTTGCCGTCGCCGTATGGCGTCGGCATGTCCCATTTCGTCTGTGCGTTTGCCGCGGTCGCGGCCAACGCCGAGATCGCGACGCTCGCAAGCAGCGCGGTAATCTGTTTCATTACACTCTCCCTTCGAGGGTTTGGCGAAATACCGCCCCTCTTTCCTTGACGACAGGCTAGCAGCCGACGCGGAGCGTTAGAAGCTCCCCCGGCTACAGGCTTGCTGCGGCGCGTGCGGCCTGATCGTAATGGCCGGACAGCGCACGCATCAGCCCGGCGATTTCCGACAAACGCTTCTCGTCCGCACCGGTCGCCTGCACCGGCGCGACGAGGAGCGCTTCGCGAATCTTTCCATATTTTTTCACGACCTCTTCGCCCTTCGGCGAGAGCGAGACCGTCTTCTCGCTGCCCTTGCGGCCGGACGTAAGCAGGCCCGCGCTTTCGAGTTTCTTCACGGCATAGGTTACGAGATGCGTGTCCTCGATCGAAAGCACGAGGCAGATGTCGGCAAGGCGCTTCGGCCGCTTGCGATGCGCGACCGCATGCAGCACCAGCACTTCCATCGGGTTCACGTCCGGCAGGCCGGCCGCGGCAACGCAGCGTACCATCCAGCGCTCGAAGGCATGACCGAGAAGAATAAGACCGAATTCGAGTTCGGAGAGCGATGGCATGGCGCCTGCCGCGAGATGCGCGGACGAAACGATCGGCCCGAGCGAGGTTTCCGCTCCGCCTTCGTTCGCTACGACACGCACCGCTTTTGGCATTCCGCCTCCCCGCGCGAAAAAGCCGATTGACCGAAAGCGTAACTCCGGCAGATAATTTGTCAATAAATCGTCAGCGATTTATTTGTAGGCGGCGGGAGCGGCGAATGGCGAAAAAATCTGCAAGCAAGATCACGGCGCGAGCTTGGGATTTCTGGATCGACCGCGGCGGCACTTTTACCGATGTCGTCGCCCGCCCGCCCAGCGGCAAGCTGATCGCGAGGAAGCTGCTCTCCGAATCCCCGGCCTATCCGGACGCCGCGGTGCAGGGCATCCGCGAATGTCTCGGGCTCGAACAGGGCGCGCCGATCCCGCGCGGCATGATCGGTGCCGTGAAAATGGGCACGACGGTCGCAACCAACGCGCTGCTGGAACGCAAGGGCGACCGCACGCTCCTACTCATCACCAAGGGTTTTCGCGACGCATTGAAGATCGGCTACCAGGCGCGGCCGAAGATTTTCGCGAAGGAAATCATCAAGCCTGAAATGCTCTACGAGCGTGTCGCGGAAATTTCAGAACGCATTCTCGCCGACGGCACGGTCGAGCAGGAAGCGGATGAACAGGAAATCCGCGCGGCACTCGAGGCGGCGAAGCGCGACGGCATTGCCGCGGTCGCGATCGTGTTCATGCATGCCTATCGCTATCCCGCGCACGAGCAGCTCGCCGCTAGAATCGCGCGCGAGATGGGCTTTGCACAGGTTTCGGTGAGCCACGAGGCGTCGCCGCTGATCAAGCTGGTCGGCCGCGGCGACACCACCGTCGTCGATGCATATTTGTCGCCGATCCTCGCGCGCTACGTCGCGCGGGTGAGCAAGGAGCTGGACGCGAAAAATTCCGGCGCGCGGCTCATGTTTATGATGTCGTCGGGCGGCCTGACTGCCGCCGATCTGTTTCAGGGAAAGGACGCGATCCTTTCCGGTCCAGCCGGCGGCGTGGTCGGCATGGCGCAGACCGGCATGAGCGCAGGCTTCAGGCGCCTGATCGGCTTCGACATGGGCGGCACCTCCACCGACGTCTCGCATTTCGACGGCGAATATGAGCGCGCGTTCGAGACCGAAGTCGCAGGCGTGCGCATGCGCGCCCCGATGATGCAAATTCATACGGTTGCGGCGGGCGGCGGTTCGGTCCTGCATTTCGACGGCTCGCGCTTCCGTGTCGGTCCGGATTCCGCCGGCGCCGATCCCGGACCGAAATGCTACCGCCGCGACGGCCCGCTCGCCGTCACCGACGCAAACGTGATGGCGGGAAAACTCATTCCCGATTTCTTCCCGAAGATCTTCGGCAAGAACAATAACGAATCCATCGACGCAGACGCCGTGCGAGACGCCTTTGCGAAGCTTGCGGAAGAAGTCGGCGGCGGCAAGAAGCCGGAAGAAATCGCGGACGGCTTCATCACCATCGCGGTCGAGAACATGGCGAACGCGATCAAGAAGATCTCGGTCGCGCGCGGCTATGACGTGACGCGCTACGCGCTGAACTGTTTCGGCGGCGCGGGCGGGCAGCATGCCTGCCTCGTCGCGGACGCGCTCGGCATGAAAAGCGTCGTCATCCACCCCCTCTCCGGCCTGTTGTCGGCCTATGGCATGGGCCTTGCCGACATCCGCGCGACCCGCACGCAGGCGCTGGAAGAATCATTGAGCGCAAAAGCGCTCGCGAGCGTGAACCGGATTGGCAGGAAGCTCGGCGCGGAAGTGAAACGTGAGGTCGCCTCGCAGGGCGTCGCCGCGAACCAGATCAAGGTCATCCTCCGCGCGCATCTGCGCTACGCCGGCACCGATACGCCGCTGGAAGTCGTCGCCGGCCCGATCAAAAAAATGCAGCGCGATTTCGAAGCCGCGCACAAAGGCCGCTTCGGCTTCATGGACCGCGACAAGGAAATCGTCATCGAGGCGATTTCGGTCGAGGCAATCGGCGGCGGCGCGAAGTTCTCCGAACGCGCGGCCAAAACCTCGCGCACGAAACTTCCCGCGCCGAAGCGCAAGACCCGGTTCTTCTCCGGCGGAAAATTCCACAGGGCCGGCGTTTTCACGCGAGATCAGCTGAAGCCCGGCCACGTCATCAAGGGGCCGGCACTTCTGATCGAGCCGAACCAGACGGTCGTGGTCGAGGACGGCTGGCAGGCGAAGCTGACGGCGAAAGACCATATCGTGCTGACGCGCATCAAGGTGCTTGCGCGCAAGCACGCGATCGGCACCAGAGCGGACCCGGTGCTGCTCGAAGTCTTCAACAATCTCTTCATGTCGATCGCCGAGCAGATGGGCGTCACGCTCCAGAACACCGCCTATTCGGTGAACATCAAGGAGCGGCTCGATTTCTCCTGCGCGGTGTTCGACGCCGAAGGCTCGCTGGTCGCGAACGCGCCGCATATGCCGGTGCATCTCGGCTCCATGGACCGATCGGTCGAGACGATCATCCGTGCGAACAAGGGCAAGATCAAACCGGGCGACGTTTACGCACTGAATGCGCCCTATAACGGCGGCACGCATCTGCCGGACATCACGGTCTGCACGCCGGTGTTCGACGACAAGGGCAAGAACATCCGGTTCTGGGTCGCGAGCCGCGGCCATCACGCCGATGTCGGCGGTGTCGCGCCGGGTTCGATGTCGCCGCTTGCGACCCATATCGACGAGGAAGGCGTCTATATCGACAACTTCAAGCTCGTCGATCGCGGCCGCTTCCGCGAGAAGGAGCTTTATGCGCTGCTCGAAGGCGCGAAATATCCGGCGCGCAATCCCTTGCAGAACGTCAACGACCTGAAGGCGCAGATCGCCGCCAACGAGAAAGGCGTGCGCGAGCTGCACAAGATGATCGCGCTGTTCGGCCTTCCGGTCGTGAAAGCCTATATGGGCCATGTGCAGGACAACGCCGCCGAATCCGTGCGGCGCGTGCTCGACCGGCTACACGATTCCGCATTCTCCTACGAGATGGACCAGGGCACCTTCATCAAGGTGAAGATCTCGGTCGATAAAAAGAAGCGCGAGGCAACGGTCGATTTCACCGGCACCTCGCCGCAGCAGAATACGAACTTCAACGCGCCCGCACCCGTCACGCGCGCGGCCGTGCTCTATGTTTTCCGCGTGATGGTGGACGACGACATTCCGATGAATGCCGGCTGCCTGCGCCCGATCAACATCGTGGTGCCCGAGCGCTCGATGCTGTCGCCGGAATATCCGGCGGCCGTCGTCGCCGGCAACGTCGAGACGTCGCAGGCTGTCACGAACTGCCTGTTCGGCGCGCTCGGTGCGCTGTCCTGCTCGCAGGGCACGATGAACAACCTGACTTACGGCAACAACAAGTATCAGTATTACGAGACGATCTGCTCCGGCTCGCCGGCCGGCCCCGGCTTCAACGGCACCGATGCCGTGCATGTGCACATGACCAATACGCGGCTCACCGATCCGGAAGTGCTCGAATTCCGCTTTCCCGTGGTGCTCGAGGACTTCCACATCCGCAAGGACTCCGGCGGGCACGGCAAGTGGCATGCCGGCGACGGCATCTATCGCCGCGTGCGCTTCCGCGAACAGATGGATTGCGCGATCCTTTCCGGCCATCGCCGCGTTGCGCCGTTCGGTCTGGCGGGCGGCGAGAGCGGCCATGTCGGAGAGAACCGCGTCCGCCGCAAAGACGGCCGCGAGGAAGCGCTGAAGGGCTGCGACCAGACCGTGCTGGAAGCCGGCGAAGCGGTGATCATCATCACGCCGACGGCAGGCGGCTACGGCAAGGCGGAAGCGAACTGATCGCGCTGCGCGCAACGCATGGGGCGTTGCTGCCACCGGCACCGTGCGGTAGGGTCGCCCTCCCTCCGATGAACGAGCGCTTTCCATGAACGAACGCGAAGCTGCGGGCGCGGCGACGATTGCCGACGATATCCGCCGTGCAAAGACATTGCCGATCCTTGCGCTCGCAAAGCAGATCCTGCGCCCGAGAACTTCGCAGCTGGACGGTCTTCGGATCGTGACAGCGCGTTCGGAAATGCCGCGGCGGCAGGCGCGTCCGATCTACAAGGGGACTTATGAAGCGCCGGAACGCGCCATCGTGCGGCGGCTGCTTGTGCCCGGTGACCGCGTGCTCGAAGGCGGCGCGTGCCTCGGCGTCGTATCCATGATCGCGGCGCGCATCGTCGGCCCGGAAAATATCGTCAGCTACGAACCTTTTCCGCGTTCCTTCGCGTTGCTGCAGAAGAACCTGCAACTGAACAACCTGCCGGTCCGCTGCGTACAGGGCGCGCTTGCCGCCGAAAGCGGAACGATCCGCTTCTATGTTTCGGACAATCCGCTCGGAAACTCCTCGATCGCCCGCGACGGAAAGAGTGTCATCGAAGTCGCCGCGCACGGTATCGTGGAAGCGGCGGCCGAAATTTCGGCGAACGCGCTCCTGCTCGACATCGAGGGCGCGGAAATCGACGTGATCGCGGCCGCGCCCTTGCAGCAGTTCGACAAGATTTCGATGGAGGTGCATCCCGCGGTTACCGGCGAGGATGTGATCCGCGATATGCGCCAACTTCTGCGGCAGAACGGCCTCGAGGAAGTGCCTGCACTTTCCTACGATCGCACCTATACGTTCCTGCGACGGTAGCTGCGAGGCGCCCCGCATCGGCGGGAGCGCGGTGCGGCCATGCCGCCCGCGCGCCGTTACTTCTGCTTTTTCACCGAGCCCGTCACGGTCGGATCGACATTCTTTTTCGAGCCGACCCGCGCCGGCGGCACCAGACGGTTCGGATTATAGGGCGCGGGATCGGGACCGCGCTGCCATTGCGTCGGTTGCGGCGGATAGTTCGCCGGAGCCTGTGCGGGCTGCGGCGGATAATTTGCCGGCGGCGGCGAATTGGGTGCGCGCAGATATTGCGGTTGTTCGGCCGGATAGTTCGCCGGCGGCGGCGGGGTCAGCACCATCGGCTGCTGGTTCGCGCGCTGCTGGTGCGGTGACGGCGCGGGCGGATAGGCCTGCTCCGGCGACAGCGGCTGCTGCTTCGCACGCGGCACGAAACGTTGCGGCGGGAGATCATCCTCGTCCTCGTAGTCGCTTTCGGGCTGCGGCTCGACACGCGCAATCGGGAAGCGTTCGTAGTGCTTCTGGTTGCGGTTCACCATCGGCACCGGTCCCGGATCGTTGGGATAGCGCTTCGGCGGCGTCATCAGTTTCGGGGTCGGCCGGCAGACGACGCTGTTTCTACGAGCCAGATCGAAGTGAAAGTGATCGGCGTGCGCGGCGTTGTAGCCGGGACCGAGG
>JAEZFA010000049.1 GCA_023417665.1 Pseudomonadota bacterium
CCGCCGACTTCATCGGCGATGGCATCCGTTGCAACTGCATCTGCCCGGGCACCATCGAAACGCCTTCCATGCTCGGCCGCGCCGCGGCGCAAGGGCCGGACGGCATGAAGAACTTCGTTGCGCGCCAGCCGCTCGGCAGGCTCGGCACGACCGACGAAATCGCCATGCTCGCGCTTTATCTCGCGAGCGATGAAAGCTCGTTCACGACCGGCGGCGCGCATGTCGCCGATGGCGGCTGGACCCTATAAGGATTTCCCCCATGAACAAGATCGATCTTTCCGGACGCGTTGCGGTCGTGACCGGCGGCGCACAAGGCTTCGGCCGCGCGATTACTGAGCGCTTTGTCAGCTCCGGCGCGCGCGTCGCGATCTGGGACATGGATCAGGTCTTTGCCCAGCGAACGGCGAATGAAGTCGGCAACGGCACCAAGTCCTACGGCCTCGACGTTTCAGATCTTGCCGCAGTCGAGAAAGCGCGCGACGCAACGATCAAGGACTTCGGGAAGATCGACATTCTCGTGAATAACGCAGGCGTGGCAGGCGCAAATGCCACCGTCTGGGATACCACGGTCGAGGAATGGCGGCGCGTCATGCGTATCAACCTCGACGGGCCGTTCGTGTGCTCAAAGGCAGTCGTTCCACACATGATTGCGCAGAAATACGGCCGGATCGTCAACATTGCCTCGATCGCGGGCAAGGAAGGCAACCCGAATGCCGCGCACTACTCCGCATCCAAGGCCGGAGTCATCGCGCTCACCAAGTCGCTCGGCAAGGAACTGGCGTCCTACGACATCGCCGTCAATGCCGTCACGCCAGCCGCCGCCAAGACCGCGATCTTCGACCAGATCACGCAGCAGCATATCGATTTCATGCTTTCGAAAATCCCGCGCGCGCGTTTCGTCAAGGTCGAGGAACTTGCCGCGATGGTGGCCTGGATGGCGTCGGAGGATAATTCGTTCACCACCGGCGCGGTTTTCGACATCTCCGGCGGGCGCGCGACGTACTAGCGTTTCTAACGGTCGGTGCCGTCGGCTATGCTGTCGCCATGCAGCAAGCCATTGGCACCACACACCCTGCCCGGCCGCGTGAATATTCCGCGCGCCGCCTAGCATTTATCGTGCTTGCAGTTCTTCCCATCGCTTTCAGCGCATATGCCGAAGAGCCGAAAGATAGGCGCATCATCCGGAACGTGACGCCGGACAGCATCCCGATCATCGTCCTGCCTCCGCGCGGCGAGACGAAGCCGGCTCCGCGGGTGCCAGACCTGCCCGGCGAAAGAATTCACACGACGCTTCGGGACGACGGGACGGTCCATGCCGGCGGTCACAGGCTTGTTCTGGCCGGCGTAACGCCGCTTCAATCCGGAACCCTGTGCGAGAGCCCCACGCATGGGCGCTGGGCCTGCGGGGTCCGATCCTATGTCGCGCTCCGCGCACTCGTCCACGGCAAGGAACTGCGATGCCATACGCCCGGCCAGATCACGGATGGCACGATCGTCCGCTGCTACAACGCCAGCACGGACATTTCGCACTGGCTGTTGCAGGAAGGCTGGGCGCTCTACGACCCGGCCGCGGCGGACCCCGCGCTGGCCGCGGCTGCCGACGAGGCCCGGAAACGGGGCCGCGGGATGTGGCAGAACAATTCCCGGCCGCTCGCGGCGAGCCGTTAGCTGCTCTTATCGCGCACGGAAAACGAAAACGGCCGCGATACCGCGCGACGGATTGGCGATGGCAACAAGCCACTCAGCCAGGTCACGAAACTGAAGAACCGCGGGAACGTCACGATTTCCCGATTGCGCGCAAGACCGTCGCGGATCAACCGCGCCGCCTTCGCAGCGCTCATGATGAAGGGCTTCGCGCCCTTCTCCGCAAGGCTCATGCGCGTTTCGACATAGCCGGGGCATACGACGCTGACCTTCACGCCGTAAGGCATGAGCGCATCGCGGAGCGACTTTCCGTAGTTCAGGATCGCGGCCTTGCTCGCGCTGTAGCTTGGCGCGAGCGGCAACGGTACATAGGCCGCAATCGAACTCATCAGCGCAATCTGGCCGCTCCGTCGTTCCGTCATTCTCGGAATAAGCGGCTGCACCGTGTTCGCCGCGCCGAGAATGTTGATCTGCAGCAGTTCGTAGGCGGCGTTCGCGTCTTCGACGGCGTGCTCATCCGTCATGCCGGCAATAACGCCTGCATTTGCTATCACGAGGCTTACAGGGGTCCGCGCATCGAGGTCGCGTATCCATGCGGCCAAGCGCTCACGCTCGCGGACGTCACCGATGAACGAAATCACCTCGGCACCTTTTGCGCGGCAGGCAGCAGCTACCGATTCCAGCCTCGCGGCATCGCGGCCGGTGATGGCGAGGATCGTCTCCGGCGCGGCGTATTCCAGCGCAAGCGCCTCACCAATCCCCCTCGATGCACCGGTTATCAGGATTGTCTGCATGGAGCGATGGTCGCGCCCTTCCGGCTGCAGCCGCTATCCTCCAGCGGCGGCGCCTTACATCTTCATGTTCAGCGGAATGTTCTGGATGTCGTTGTCGATCTGCGCAAGTTCTTCGACCACCACGGCAAGCGCGTGGTCAATATCCTCGAAGGTATGCGAAGTATTGAGGAAGAACCGCAGCCGGGAGGTCTTGGGCGGCACACCGGGATAGAGCACCGGCTGCACATTGATGCCGCGCTTGAACATCCGGTCGGACAGCATAGCCGCAGGAAGCGAATCGCCGACGATCACGGGACTGACGGCGGTCTGCATGCTTGTGCCGAGGTTCAGTCCCTTCTCTTTCGCGCTTTCAGCGAAATGCCGGGCATTCGCCTGAAGCTTCTGCACCCTTTCAGGCTCTCGATGCATAAGGTCGAGCGCTTTCGCGGCGGTCGCCGCGATCACGGACGGCAGCGCGACGCTATAGACGAACGCCCCTCCGAGAGAGCGGAGAAAATCAACCATCACCGCGCTTCCGGCAACGTAGCCGCCGGCACCCACCAGCGTCTTGGAGAGCGTGCCCATCCATATATCGACCTGCTTGGGATCGAAGCCGAACACTTCCGTTACGCCATGGCCGCGCGCGCCGAGCACGCCCAATGAATGCGCCTCGTCCACCATCAGCCAGCAGCCGTATTTCTCCTTGATCTCAAGAAGCCGCGGCATGTCGGGATAGTCGCCGTCCATGCTGTAGTGGCCTTCGACCGCGATCATCACGCGCTCGTAGCGATCGCGAAGCTGTTCTAGTTGTGCCTCCAGCGCATCCATGTCGTTGTGCGGGAAAGTCCGGCGCGCCGCGCCTGACATCACCGCGCCGGTGACAATGCTGTTATGCGCGGCCGAGTCGAACAGGACGAGATCCTTCGCACCGAGCATCTGGCCGATAACGCAGACGTTCGTGCCATACCCACTGACGAAGAGCAGAGCTTCCTCGGCACCGTAATGTTTGGCGAGTCCTTCTTCCAGTTGCCGGTGCACGATACGCTCACCCGCAACCACGCGGCTTCCCGAACAGGAAATGCCAAAGCGATCGATCGCATCTTTCGCGGCGTCAACGATTTCAGGATGCCCGTTGAGGCTCAGGTAATCGTAGCAGGAGAAGTTCAGGTATTCCTTGCCGTCGATGCTGGTTCGCGAACTCGCGAGCCCGTCATGCATCTTGAAATAGGGATTGGCGAGCCCGAAGCGCTCGCCAAACAGACGCTGCATCCGGATCTCTTCATAACCCGGCAATGTCTCGAACTTCGTGAAGGCGGCTCGCTTTGCCTTCAACGCGGCATCGGCTGCAAGTTTGCCTCTATCCGAACCGCGCATGGTCTGAACGCGCGCAAGCAACTTGTCGCGCGACGACGCATCTAGCCCCGGTTTCTTCGCCATTTATTGTGATCCGGCGGATCGAACGTCCGAATCCTTCACCATCTTCTGAGCAATGGCAATCTTCTCGGCCGACGTGGATGTCAGGTGAGCCTCCGCGAACCTGGCGACGCCACCCGTCTCCTGGCCGTCCTGCTGCTCGCCGCCCGAAGCGTCCGACAGGATCGCCTCGGCGATCCCGACAACCGTCAATGTGCCTGCGGACGCCGACAGCGGAATGCTGATCCCGAACGTCTGTTCGAGGCCGGAAACGAGCTCCAGCGCCATGAGCGAATCCAACCCAATATCAGCAAGCGGCCGGGTTCGGTTTATGTCGTCCTCCGGGGCATGGAGCACGCGGGCCAGATGCGTGACGATGACGTCGCTGATCTTGACCCGCGCCTTGTCGGTGCCTTCGGCCTTCAGAAGCGCCTTCACATCGATCTGGGCCGCGCCTCCCTCTGCCGCACGCCCGCCGCGCGTCAACCGCGCATAAGTCGGCGACTTCAGCACCGGCAAAAGATCGCTGGAGAAGCCGCCATCATTCGGCGAAATAGTCATCACGGCGGCATCCGGATGCAACGGCGCATAGGACAGCGCTTGGTGCATCAGTTCCAAGGCCTCGCGCGCGCGCAAGCCAGAGACCCCCATTACCTTCTTCAGGTTCTGCTGGAGCTTCTCGTTCCGCGCAAGCACACCAACATCGAGGATCGGCCCCCAGCCGATCGCGAGTGCAGGCAATCCCTCGGTACGGCGTTTGCGCGCAAGCCCTTCCATATAAGCGTTTGCGGCGACGTAATTGCCCTGCCCTGGATTGCCCATAGACGTCGTCACCGACGAGAACATGACGAAATATTCCAGCTTGCGGTCCCGCGTCACCGCATCGAGATTGTCCGCGCCGAGCACCTTGGGATTGAGCACATTCACGAGGCGCTCGAAGTCGAGATTGGGGATGATCGCATCGTCGAGCACCATCGCGGAATGAATGACGCCTGCCACGGGCGGCATGCTCTCGTCGATCTTCTCGAAGAGATTCTGGACCGACAGGGCGTCGCTGACGTCACATGCAACCGTCAGCACCTTCGCGCCAGCCGCCTTCAGGCTCGCCAAAACCCGCTGCGCCTCTTGTGTAGGCGTGACGCGGCGACCGACCATCACGAGATAGCGCGCACCGCGATCAACAAGCCATTTCGCCGTCTCCAGACCGAAGCCGCCGAACGCGCCCGTGATCACATGCGTACCGGTGGCGCTGATCGTGAACGGCTGCGGCGTGGTCCTCAGATCCTGCGGCTTCGGCGGCTGCACCACAATTTTCCCGATGTGATGCGAGCGCTGCATCAGTTCGAAAGCGTCGGCCACATCGGCCGCCGCGAAAATGCTATGCGGCAAAGGCTTGTAAGCGCCCTTGGCGAATTGCTTCATGACTTCGCGGAATACTTTCTCGCCAAGTTCGCGATGTTCGCCGGTGAGCTGGTCGACGTCGACGCCGAAGTAGCTCAAATTCCTGCGGAACGGGCGCAGGCCGATATGTGTATTGGACACGTAATCGCGTTTGCCGAGTTCGATAAAACGGCCGAAGGGCCGCAGGCAAGAGATCGAACGTTCCATGGCGTCGCCGGCCAGACTGTTCAACACCACATCGACGCCTTCGGGCACGATCTTCCGCACACCTTCGGTGATGTTTACGGCGCGAGAGTCGAGCACATGGGTGATGCCGAGGGAGCGCAGCATGTCGCGCTTGGCGACCGAGCCTGCCGTCGCAATGATTTTTGCGCCCTTGTTTCGCGCGACTTGAATCGCTGCAAGACCGACGCCGCCCGCAGCACCGTGGATCAGCACCCACTCGTTGCGCTTGATCTTCGCAAGCGTCACCAGACCATAATAGGCCGTCAGGAACGCGACCGGGATCGTCGCAGCACCGTCGGAAGACATGCCATCCGGAATCCTGGCAACCCGTTCGGCGGCGACGACCGCGTGCGTCGAGAAAGCAGACGGCGCCATCGCCAGCACCCGCTCACCCGCCTGAACATTCTTCACGTTATCGCCGACGCGGCTGACGATGCCGGCACACTCAAGTCCCAACGCAGGGCCGGTATAGC
The DNA here is from genome assembly GCA_023417665.1 of Pseudomonadota bacterium. Lineage (GTDB taxonomy): Bacteria > Pseudomonadota > Alphaproteobacteria > Rhizobiales > Xanthobacteraceae. Next base: position 5,930 of record JAEZFA010000049.1, read on the forward strand.
CATTCTCGAGCATGTCGTCGGGCAAGAGGCCGAGTACCCACATCAGATCGCGGAAGTTCAGGCCGGTGGCCTCTACGGCGATTTCGACCTCGTCAGCGCCGATATCGCCGCGACGCGCGGGTTGCCACGCCATGCGCGCGTTCGAGCGCATCTGCCGCACAAGCTTTGCACCGGACAATTTCGGGCCGCTTGTCTTAACGGGCAGATTGCTGAGCTCCTGGAACCGCAACACGCGAACGCCGGTATCGTCGATCAGGAACTCGGTTTCTGTCGTGCCGCTGGCAATGAGCTGCGCCAGCGCTTTGGCCACTTCTTCCGGGTTCGCGCCTTTCGAGA
>JAEZFA010000137.1 GCA_023417665.1 Pseudomonadota bacterium
GGACCGTTCCGACCCACGAAGCACTCCAGATGGCGCGCGATGCAGGTCTCGATCTGGTCGAGATCTCGCCGAACAACAATCCGCCCGTCGTGAAGATTCTGGATCACGGCAAGTTCAAGTTTCAGGCCCAGAAGAAAGCCGCCGAAGCGCGCAAGAAGCAGAAGACCGTCGAGGTCAAGGAAATCAAGCTGCGCCCCGGCATCGACAAGCACGACTACGAAGTGAAGATGCGCTCGATGCAGCGCTTCTTCGAAGAGGGCGACAAGGTAAAGGTGACGCTGCGGTTCCGCGGCCGCGAGATGGCGCACCAGGATATCGGCTACAAGCTTCTGCAGAAGCTGAAAGAGGACACCAACACCATCGCGAAAGTCGAGATGGAGCCGATGTCCGAAGGCCGGCAGATCGTGATGATTCTGGCGCCACGGTGACTTCGCCGCACATCAGGCGTGCGCTTACGCTTTCATCGCTCGCGCTGGCCGCACTTGTTTCGGCGTGTGCGAGCGATGGGGCGCTGTTTTCAAAACCCGCCGAAAGCTTCGTCGTGAGTGGCAATCACCGCGGGGTTGCCGATTGTTCGCTTGGCCGAATCCGAAGGGAAGCGCCCGGCGTGCAGCGGCGCGTCATCGAACAGAAGATCGTGCTCTCGCTCGAGGCCGGAACTACCCGCTACTGGGAACTGACCTTCGCGCCGGACGGCGCGCTGTCGACGAGCGTCACGATTTCGCAGGCGAACACCGGCGGTCGGTTCCCCGCCGAGAAGGCGGCACAAGCGGCGCGCAGCTGCGCCGCCCGGTAATCCCGCCGCAATTCAGCAGATCGCGATAAACGGCGCCGCGTCGAACGCGGCGCCGTTTATCGTTTCAGTTGACGGTGGCCGCGCGCTGCTCGCGCTCGCGGGCAATCCGGCGCGCGGGCTTCGACATGCCGCTCAACACGTTGGCGCCGATCGGCCAGGGCTTGTTCGCGCCTGATACCACCGAAACGATGTCACGCAACGGCACGCGATCGATCTCGGCCTGCGGCCGAGAGACGAAAAGCTCCGCATGATAGAAGCCGTCCGCCTCGCGGCCATAGGCGTCGAGGCCGAGCGATTCCACCGCGCGCACGGTCTGGTCCATTTCGTCGAGCGTTGCGAAGCGCCGCTGCACGAAGCTCGCGCCCTGAAAATGCTCGGTGACGAGCCCCTGCTCGGCGAGCGTCTGGGTGATCGCACGATAGGGAAACATGCGCAGCACAAAGGACGCGACCCAGGCCGGACGGCCCTTGCGCGCGAGTTTCGCGAGCCGCTCGAAGGTCTTGCTGGTGACGTAGCCAACGCAGCCGGTCGAGATGATGATGTCGGCCTTGGCGAGTTCGGCCGCCTGTTCGGGCGATGGATCGTGTTTTTCGAGATCGAGCGCATAGCCGAGATCGATCGCACCGCTTTCCTGCGCATAACGCACGGCGTTTTCCGAAACGTCGAGGCCGATCACGCGCACGCCGGGATTTTCCGGCCAGGCGCGATAGAAGGCGCGGTCGTGCTCGATCAACTGCTCGCGGTTGAGCCGTTGCAGATGCGGCGAGGTATAGCGCGCGCGGATCGCGTCGAAACTGACGGAATATTTGGCAAGCGCGCCGTTCACGCCATAGGAGCAGCCGAGATCGAGCACGGTGACGGGCTCGTCCTGCTGTTCGGCTCTGGCCTGGATCAACTGATCGAAGACCGGCTGCGCGAGATGGGGGATGATGTAGTCGAGCTGGCCGAGGACGCTGAAATAGCGGCGCGGGTCGGCGGAGATGTAGATGTCGTCGAAATTGGCCTTGCCGTCGTTGATGGCGGCAAAGGCAAGCGTCGCGGAATGCGAGTTCATAAGGCTGCAGCCTCCGGTTTGCGGACCGAGTTCGGACCTCCAAGTTTCAAGGAATGGACAAGTGCCCTGCCCGCAATGACCATAGACCCGCTATCCCATTGACACAACAAGAGATTCCGATTTTGCGGGGATTTGCCGCGGCGAGGCGCCACCGGAAGGCGGCCAACCGTTTGCATCGCTTGAAAAAACCGCCCGTCTCGTCTATTGACCCGGCCTTCTAGCCGCCCGGCCATTCATCAGGGCTGCCGTGGCGGCTTATGAACGCTCAATTCCGAGCAATTACAGTGACTTAGACGGGCTTGCCCGGACCAGGTCCATGGAGAGCAAAATGCCCAAGCTGAAGACCAAGTCCGGCGCGAAGAAACGCTTCAAGATTTCTTCGACCGGCAAGGTGATCTCCGGTCAGGCGGGAAAACGCCACGGCATGATCAAGCGGACCAACGCCCAGATCCGGAAGCTGCGCGGCACACGCGTGATTTCGGAATCCGACGCCGTGCGCGTCCGCAAGATCTTCCTGCCGAACGGCTAAGCGCCGTTCGTTTTTCCAAGTTTTCTGATCTCGAAGGAGTTTCACCATGGCTCGCGTCAAACGCGGCGTAACCTCACACGCCAAGCACAAGAAAACCTACAAGGCCGCCAAGGGCTTCCGTGGCCGCCGCAAGAACACCATCCGCACCGCCAAGGCTGCCGTCGATCGCTCGATGCAGTACGCCTACCGCGACCGCAAGGTGAAGAAGCGCACCTATCGCGCGCTCTGGATCCAGCGGATCAACGCCGCGGTGCGCGAAGAAGGCCTCGTCTACGGCAAGTTCATCAACGGCCTGAACAAAGCCGGCGTTGAAGTCGACCGCAAGGTGCTCGCGGACCTCGCCGTTCACGAACCGGCTGCGTTCAAGGCGCTCTGCGCACAGGCTCGTGCCGCGCTCGGCTGAGCGCTGCGATGACCGACCACGCGAAGCTTGAATCCGAACTGCTGGCGCAGATTGCGGGCGCGGCCGACGAAGCCGCGCTCGAAGCCGTTCGCGTTAGCGCTCTCGGCAAGAAGGGCTCGATCTCCGAACTCCTCAAGGGCCTCGGCGCGCTGTCGCCCGACGAGCGCAAGAGCGAGGGCGCGAAAATCAACGCGCTGCGCGACCGCGTATCGGGCGCGCTCGACCAGAAAAAATCGGGCCTGAAAGAAAAAGCGATCGCCGCGAAACTTGCGGCCGATGCCGTCGATGTCACGCTTCCGGTTCGCCCCGCGCCCGCGGAGCAAGGCCGCATCCATCCGATCAGCCAGGTGATCGACGAACTCACCGCGATCTTCGCCGACATGGGCTTCTCGGTCGCGGAAGGCCCGGACATCGAAACCGATTTCTATAATTTCACGGCGCTGAACTTCCCGGCCGGCCACCCGGCGCGGGAAATGCACGACACGTTCTTCTTTCCGCCCGACGAGAACGGCGAGCGCAAGCTTTTGCGCACGCACACCTCGCCGGTGCAGATCCGGTCGATGCTCAAACAGAAGCCGCCGATCAAGATCATCATTCCGGGCCGCACCTATCGCTCGGATTCGGACCAGACCCACACGCCGATGTTTCATCAGGTCGAGGGCCTCGTGATCGACCGCAAGTCGCACCTCGGGCATCTGAAGTGGATTCTCGCCGAGTTCTGCAAAGCGTTCTTCGAAGTCGATGACGTGAAGATGCGCTTCCGCCCGTCGTTCTTTCCCTTCACCGAGCCGTCGATGGAAGTCGACATCCAATGCGACCGCTCGGGCGGCGGCATCAAGTTCGGTCAGGGCAACGACTGGCTCGAGATTCTCGGCTGCGGCATGGTGCATCCGAACGTGCTGCGCAATTGCGGCCTCGATCCCGATGAGTATCAGGGCTTCGCCTGGGGCATGGGCATCGACCGCATCGCCATGCTGAAATACGGCATGCCGGATCTGCGCCCGTTCTTCGAAGCGGATGTGCGCTGGATCGAGCATTACGGCTTCCGGCCGCTCGACTTCCCGACGCTTGCGGGAGGACTGAGCACGTGAAGTTCACGCTCTCCTGGCTGAAAGATTATCTTTCGACCGACGCCACGGTCGCGGAGATTTCCGCGAAGCTCAACGAAGTCGGCCTCGAAGTCGAAAGCGTCGAAGATAAATCCGCGACGCTTGCGCCCTTCGTGGTCGCGAACGTGATCTCCGCCGAGAAGCATCCGAACGCCGACAAGCTCCGCGTCTGCATGGTCGATACCGGCGACGGCAATCCGATTCAGGTGGTCTGCGGCGCGCCGAATGCGCGTGCGGGCATCAAGGCGGTGTTCGCGGCTCCGGGCACCACGATTCCGGCAAGCGGCGACGTCTTGAAGATCGGCGCGATCCGCGGCGTGGAATCTCGCGGCATGCTCGTCTCCGAGCGCGAGATGGGGCTGTCGGACGAACATGCCGGCATCATCGAAATGCCGAGCGACGCGCCACTCGGGAAGCCGTTCGCCGAAGTGCTCGGCTTGAACGATCCGGTGTTCGACATCGCCGTCACCCCGAACCGCCCCGATGCGCTCGGCGTGCATGGCGTCGCGCGCGATCTCGCGGCGGCGGGCCTCGGCACCTTCAACGACAAGCCGCCGAAGCCGGTGGTGGGAAAATTTCCCTGCCCGGTCAAGGTCACGATTGAAGCGCCGGAGCTTTGCCCGGCTTTCGCGATCCGCCTCATCCGCGGCGTGAAGAACGGCGCGTCGCCGGAGTGGTTGCAGAAGCGGCTCCGCGCCATCGGGCTTCGGCCCATCAACGCGCTCGTCGATATCACCAACTTGCTCACGCATGACCGCTCGCGTCCGCTGCATGTTTTCGATGCGGCGAAGGTGAAGGGCGACCTCGTGGTGCGCCGCGCGAAGCAAGGCGAGAAGATTCTCGCGCTCGACGGCAAGACCTATGAACTCGACGACACGATCTGCGCGATCTCCGACGACGTTGCCGTCGAATCGCTTGCCGGCGTCATGGGCGGCGAGGAAAGCGGCGTCTCTGAATCCACGACCGATGTCGTCGTCGAATCCGCACTCTGGAATCCGCTGAACATCGCGCAGACCGGCCGCAAGCTCGGCCTGCTCTCCGATGCGCGCTTCCGTTTCGAGCGCGGCGTCGATCCGGCATTCGCAATCCCGGGCCTCGAACTCGCAACGCAACTCATTCTGGAGATGTGCGGCGGAGAGCCTTCCGAGATTTTCGTCGCCGGCGAAGTGCCCGACACCAGCCGCGTGATCGACTTCCCGGTGAGCGAACCCAAGCGCCTTACCGGCATTGAGGTCAAAGCGGACGAGATCAAGCGCATCCTTGCCAATCTCGGTTTCACCACCGCGGGCTCCGGCGACACGATGAAGGTTTCGCCGCCGAGCTGGCGCGGCGACATCGAGGGCAAGGCGGATCTGGTGGAAGAAGTCGTGCGCATCGCCGGCCTCGACCGCGTGCCGATGACGCCGTTCGAGCGCGACGAGAATGCGCGCAAGCCCGTGCTGACTTCGCTGCAGAAGCGCACCCGCGCCGCCAAACGCGCGCTTGCCGCGCGCGGCTCGGTCGAAGGCGTGACGTGGTCCTTCATCTCGAAGGAGCACGCCGAGCGCTTCGGCGGCGGCGGTGCTGCGGTCGCGCTCGCAAATCCGATTGCCGCCGATCTTTCCGACATGCGGCCGAGCCTCATCCCGGGCCTTGCGCTTGCCGGCCAGAAGAACGCGGATCGCGGCTATGCCGACGTCGCGCTGTTCGAAGTCGGGCAGATTTTCCTCGGCGATAAGCCCGAAGAGCAGCTGATGGCGGCAACCTCGCTGCGCCGGGGTGCCGCGAAGGTTTCCGGCAGCGGCCGGCACTGGCAGGGCTCGGCGGGCAAGGTCGACGTTTACGACGCCAAGGCCGATGCGCTGACCGTGCTCGCCGCCTGCGGCGCGCCGACCGACAAGGTGCAGATCGTGGCCGGCGGCCCGAACTATTTGCATCCGGGGCGGTCGGGCACGATTCAGCTCGGACCAAAACTGATCCTAGGGTTTTTCGGCGAACTGCATCCGCTGACGCTGGATGCCCTCGACATCGAAGGCCCGGTTTCGGTCGCGGAAATTTTCCTCGACCGTCTGCCGGAGCAAAAGGCGAAGCCGACCAAGGTAAAGCCGAAGCTCGAACTTTCGCCATTCCAGCCGGTGACGCGCGACTTTGCGTTCCTGGTCGATCGCGCGGTCACGGCCGCGGAGATCACGCGTGCGGCGCAGGCCGCCGACAAGACGTTGATCCAGAAGATCGAGGTTTTCGATCTCTATGAAGGCAAGGGCGTGCCGGAAGGCAAGAAGTCGCTTGCCATCGCGGTCGTGTTGCAGCCGCGCGAGAAGACGCTCACCGACGCCGAGATCGATGCGGTCGCGAAGAAGATCGTCGACGAAGTGGCGAAGAAGACCGGCGCGACGCTGCGCTAAGCGAGCGTCAAATCCGCAAACACGAAGCCGTCGCGCTCGACGACTTCACCGACTTCCGTTTCGAGAGCTTTCGAAAACATCGGTCCGCCCGTGACGCAGGTGTGAAATTCGCCGTTCTCGGCGCAGGGATCGACGCCTGCCGGCAGGGCGGCGAGCAGATTTTCATCGAACGAAGCGCCGGCAAGCGCGCGCGGCACTTTGTTCGGATCGAGCGTCACGACGCGGGCCTGCAATCCGCCGGCAATCATCTCATGCGCGAGCCGGTCCGTGGGCATTTGCCAGAGTGGAAACACCGGCGCGATTGCGCTGCCACGCAGTTTCTCCTCGCGATAGGCGCGAATGTCTTCGAGAAACAGGTCGCCGAAAACGATCCGGGTAACGCCCATGGTCCGCGCCGCAGCCATCGCCTCGCCCATGCGCGCCTCGTAGGTTTCGTTGGGGCACGGAAACGGAATCGATACCGGCA
>JAEZFA010000188.1 GCA_023417665.1 Pseudomonadota bacterium
GTGCAGCGGCAGCCGGATCAGATAGAACGCGACCGGCTGCGCGGGAAATGCCGAAAGAAATGCGAGCACCAGCAGCCAGCGCGGGGCAGGCTGTCCGAGCTGACGGATCAGGAACCCCACGGCGGCGATCGACGCCACCGTCGTGATGAGTGCCGCAATCAGGATGCCCATGAACGGGCGCTAGGCTTTCAGGTCCGAAAGCTTTGCGACGATCGCAAAACGGTCGGCAAGCCCGGCAAGCGCCGCGCGGTGCAGTTCGGCGGCAGCAAAAGCCGGGCCGCCGGTAGGATCGGGCAAATCGCGCGTCGCCGCCGCGTCGCTGACGACGGTCGTGCGGTAGCCGAGATCGAGTGCGGCGCGCACGGTCGAGGAGATGCACATATGCGTCTGGAAGCCGGCAACGATCAGCTGCTTGCGGCCGGTCTTGACGAGTTCTTCCTGCAGGCCGGTCTGCGCAAACGCATTCGGCAGCGGCTTTTCGATGATGGTTTCGCCGGATGCGCTCGCTGCCTGCGGCGCGAGCTTGAACGCATCCGCGCCGGGATCGAACAGGCCACCCGCGCGGCCCTTGTGCTGCACATGGATGACCGGTGCGCCGGCGCTGCGCGCGGCCTTGAGCAGGATCGAAATGTTGTCCAGCGCGGCCTCGACGCCGACCAGCGGCAGCTTGCCGCTTACATATTCGTTCTGCGCGTCGATGATGACGACGGCGCTTTCGGAAAACCTGCCGGGATCGAGCGGCGCGCCGGCCATCTGCAGCAGGGTTTTCGGCGTGCTCATGCTAGCGCCCTCCCGCGGTCTTGAGCCACGCTGCGCCGCAGGCTTTCGCGAGTTCGCGCACGCGCAGGATGTAGCTCTGCCGCTCGGTGACGGAAATCACGCCGCGTGAGTCGAGCAGGTTGAAGACATGGCTCGCCTTGATGCACTGGTCGTAAGCCGGCAGCGCCATCAGGTGTTCCTCGCCGCGGTCGCCGTCGGCGAGATATTTCTTGCAGGCGTTCTCCGCCATCCTGAACTGCTCGAACAGCATCGCCGTATCGGCATATTCGAAATTGTGCCGCGAATATTCCTGCTCGGCCTGCAGGAATACGTCGCCATAGGTGACACGCTTCTCGCCATCGAGGCCGTTGAAGTTCAGGTCATAGACGTTCTCGACGCCCTGCACATACATCGCGAGTCGCTCGAGACCGTAAGTCAGTTCGCCCGAGACCGGCGCGCATTCGAAGCCCGCGCCCTGCTGGAAGTAGGTGAACTGCGAGACTTCCATGCCGTCGCACCAGCACTCCCAGCCGAGCCCCCAGGCGCCGAGCGTCGGGCTTTCCCAGTCGTCTTCGGCGAAGCGGATGTCGTGGACCTTCGCGTCGATGCCGATTGCGGCGAGCGATTGCAGGTAGAGGTCCTGCAGGTTCGGCGGCGAAGGCTTCAGGATCACCTGATACTGGTAATAGTGCTGCAGCCGGTTCGGGTTCTCGCCGTAGCGCCCGTCTTTCGGCCGGCGCGAGGGCTGTACATAGGCGACGTTCCACGGCTTCGGTCCGAGCGCGCGCAAGGTCGTCGCCGGATGGAAGGTGCCGGCACCCATTTCCATGTCGTAGGGCTGCAGGATCACGCAGCCTTGCTTCGCCCAGAAATTCTGGAGCGCAAGGATCAGGCCCTGAAACGAGCGGGCAGGCGAGAGTGGGTCGGTTTTGTCGAGCATTGGTGCGCCGGTGCAAAAATCGGCGCGACCCTAGGCAGGGTGCTTGTGTAAAGCAAGTTACTCGTAGGAGAGCGCCACCACCGGGTCCATCTGCGCGGCCTTGCGTGCCGGCAGGTAGCCGAACAGGAGCCCGGTCAGGAAGGCGCAGGAGAAGGCGAGGATCGCGGGCAGGGGAGAGAGCAGGATGGCAACGCCGAAGCTCTGCACGATCAGCGCGACCGTGAGTCCGAGTGCGACCCCGACCAGACCACCGATGCCGCAGACCACCAGCGCCTCGGTGTTGAACTGCAGGAGAATATTGCTCATGCGCGCGCCGGTCGCCATGCGCACGCCGATTTCGCGCGTACGCTCGGTGACCGAAACCAGCATGATGTTCATGACGCCGATGCCGCCGACCAGCAACGAGATCGCGGCGACCGAGGCAAGCAGCAGCGTCAGCGTTTCCTGGGTTGCGATCGCCGCTTCGAGGATCGACGCGGTATTGCGGATTCTGAAATCCGTGACGCCGCGGTGCCGTTCGGTGACGAGTTTTTCGATTGCAGCCTGCGTCTCGTCGATCTGGCCGGCGTCGGCCACGAGAATGGTGATCGAGTTCAGGAAGCGCCGCCCGAAGATGCGCATGTATCCGGTCGAGAGCGGCATCATCACGACGTCGTCCTGATCGGCGCCCCACGGTGTCGCGCCGCGCGGACTCAACACGCCGGTGATCTCGAACGGCACGTTGCGCACCAGGAGATATTTGCCGATCGGACTTTCGCCGTTCGGAAACAGCGTCCGCGCGACCGTCTGCCCCAGCACGACCACCGGCGCGTAACCTTTGACGTCGTCTTCGGAAATGAAGCTGCCTTCCGCCATGGCCCAGTCGCGTGCGATTGCGTAACCTGGCCATGCCCCCTGAATCTGGGTCGCGTAGTCGATATTGCCGTAGCGCACCGTGACGCGCGTCGAGCGCTCCGGCGATACCGCCGTGACGGCCGGGATCTCCGCGATCGCGCGGGCATCTTCCTCGACCAGCGTGGCCTGATCGCCGGCCACGCGCACGCCGGCGCCGCCCGGGCGGATCACGAGCAGGTTCGTGCCCATGGCGGAGATGCGTTCCAGAACCTGTTGCCGCGAGCCATCGCCGATCGCCAGCATGGCGACCACCGCAGCGACGCCGATCACGACGCCGAGCAGCGTCAGTGCCGTGCGAAACAGGTTCACGCGCATCGAATGCAGCGCCATCTTGGTCGCTTCGACGAGATCGGGCAGCCAGCGGTTGCGGGTACTCAGATCGAGCCTGAAGTCCGCCGTGTCCGATTTATGGTCGCGCAGTTTCCGTTCGTCGGACTGGATGAGGCCGTCCGCGATGTGAATGACGCGATGGGCGTGCTCCGCGATCTCCGGGTTATGCGTAATGAGAATGACGGTGCGGCCTTCGGCGTGGAGTTCCTTCAGAAGTTCGAGCACTTCCTCGCCGGAGCGGCTGTCGAGCGCGCCGGTCGGCTCGTCCGCGAGAATGACCGGCGCTTCGTTCATCAAGGCCCGCGCGATCGAAACGCGCTGCTGCTGTCCGCCGGAAAGCTCGGTGGGCCGATGGTCGGTGCGTTCACCGAGCCCGAGGCGGGCGAGAAGCGCCTCGGCGCGGGTCATGCGTTCGCGCTTCGGCCGTCCGGCATAGGCCGCCGGAATTTCCACGTTCTCGGCGGCGGTAATGCCGGGCAGCAGATTGAAGCGCTGGAATACGAAGCCGAAGGTCCGGCAGCGAAGTGCAGCGAGCTCGTCCGCCGAAAGCGTCGCGACATCGAGCCCTGCGACGCGATACGTGCCGTCCGACGGCCGGTCGAGACAGCCGATGATGTTCATCAGTGTCGACTTGCCGGAGCCCGACTGCCCCATGATCGCGACGAACTCGCCCGCTTCGATGGTGAGCGAAACGCCGTCGAGCGCGCGCACGGTGGTCGTGCCCTGCTGGTAATGCTTGGTGACGCCGCTGATTTCGATCAGCGGCGGGGAAGGCGCGGCCGTTCGTTCTGTCGGGGAAGTGCGCTGCCGGTATTGCGCCGCGCTCATCGCGCGAACCTCGAGAACCCGAAACTCTTCTGCTTCTGCGCGGTGCGGGAAAGCTGCCCGACGACCACCTGCTCGCCTTCGGAAAGTCCGCTCTTTACTTCCGCGACGTTGCGGTCCTGCAAGCCGACCGTGACGCGCTTGATCTTGATGTTTCCGTTCTCCAGCACCCGAACGGTATAGGCGCCTTTCTCGCGGGTCGAAGGCCGCAAGGCCGCAACCGGAACCAGCAGTGCATCCTTCGTCGCGCCGAGTACGAAGAAAACCTGCGCGGTCATGTTGGTCAGGAGTTCGCGCTCTTTGTTCGGAATGTCGATCAGCACATTATAGAGAATGACGTCGTTCACCGTCTGCGGGGTCGGCAGCACCTGCCGCACCACGGCGGTGTAGCGTTTGTCCGGCATGCCGAGCGTCGTGAAATAGACCGGCATGTCGACCGTGATGCGCGGAATATCCGCTTCGGCGACCTGCGCCCAGACCGTCATCACGTCGAGATCGGCGATCCGCACGATGATCGGCGCAGTCTGGTTTGCGTTCAGCGTTTGCCCTTCGAACGCGATCTGGTCGACGATGGTGCCGTCCTGCGGCGCGAAAATCTTGGTGTAGTTGAGGTTCGCTTCGTCGCCGGCGAGCGTCGCCTCCATTTCCTTGATCTGCGCCTCGAAGGCGGCAATCTTGCCCTGATTGATTTTCAGGTTTGCGGTCGCAAGTTCGAAGGCGTCTTTGCTTGCAGCATTGCTCGAATAAAGCTGGCGCGTGCGTTCCTCGCGGGCCTGGTCTAGCAAAAGTTGCGCACGGGCCTGATCGAGTTGTGCCCTGAGGTTCTCGATTTTCGCGCGGCCGGCCAGCACGCGCGTCTGATAGACGGTCGAATCGATCTGCGCGATCAGCTGGCCTTTCTTCACCGTGTCGCCGATCTCCACCGTGACCTGCCGGAGCTGCCCCGACACCTGCGTGCCGACATCCACGAAAGTCTTCGGCCGGATTTGCGCGAGCGCGGTGACGGTCTTTTCGAGGTCCCCCTTCGTGACTGGCTGCGTGCGATAGGAAGCGGCACTTTCGCTGTCGCCGCTGAGCGCGTACCAGCCGAGTGCTCCTGCGCCGATCACGAGGAGTGCGAGGAGTGCAAGCCGCCGCCGTTTCGATGGCGCGCGCACGGCGGTGGTGTTGTCGGATTTCTGCAGCATTGCGTTACAACTTTTCCGGCCGGTAGGTGCCGGTCACCGGATCGCGCTCGAGCTTGCGAACGTCGCCGTTTTCCGCCTGCTCGCGGACCCGTTCGAGGTCTTCATTGGCCTTCTTTTCGGCCATCGACCAGAGCTTGGCGCCGACCACGGCACCCGCGGCGCCGAGCAGCCAGAGGATCACAGGAGGCATCGAAGTTTCCCGCGCATGAGGTTCACAGTCCGAAGCGGCTCCACAGCGCCCGCTCTTCGAGGGTGGCAAGCGCCGTCTTGGCCCAGTCGTCCGGCAGTATAGCGCCGGACATGCCGGGGATGCGACGGGAGAAGAAACCGCCCGGTGGCGCGATCAGCGGGGTCGCGACGTTCTTGCCGAAGCGCTTCTGCAGGGTGCCGCGCAGGTCGCCGACGCCGTCGATCAGGCCGTATTCGCGCGCCTGTTCCGCAAGCCAGTATTCGCCGTTGAAAAGCATCTTGTCGTCGGCGTCGAGTTTCTTACCGCGGCTCTTTTTGACGAGCGCGATGAAGTCGGCGTGGATTTTCTCCTGCAGGGCTTTCAGCCGCTTGATGTCTTCCGGCTTCTCCGGAAGGAAGGCATCGAGCTGGCGCTTGCTGTCGCCGGCGGTATAGACGCGGCGTTCGACGCCGACCTTCTTCAGCATCTTCTCGAAACCGAAGCTCGCCGAGACCACGCCGATCGAGCCCACGATCGAATAAGTGTCGGCGATGATCTCGTCGCCGGCGCAGGCGATCATGTAGCCGCCGCTCGCCGCGACATCCTCGACGAAGACCAGCACCTTCTTCTTGTTCTTTTCCGCAAGCTGCCGGATGCGCTGGTGGATGAGATGGGATTGCGTCGGTGCGCCGCCAGGCGAATTGACGATGAGCGCGACGGCAGGCGCGCGGCGATAGGCGAACGCCTTGTCCAGTTGCCGCGAGACGCTTTGCAGCGACATCGACGACATCAAGGGCATCTGCATGCCGATCGCACCCGCGAGCCGCACCACCGGCACGACCGGCCGGCGGCGGAAAAGCCGCGAGAAAAATCCGTTGTTGTCGCCACGCGCCATGGTTCTAGTCTCCGAACAGGGAATCGCCTTCACGCAGGATACGTTCTGCGGCTGCGCTCGGTTTGCCGTCGTGATCGTTGAGGGTGATGCCGGGAAGCATCTGCGTCGGCGTCTTTCGCCCTTTGATGGCCCGCACGATCAGGCGGATCGCGCTCGCATCCGGCTTCGGAAATACCGGGATTATTTCGATAGCACCGAAGCGGCCGTCCAGCGACTTAAGGATTGGTAATATCGCTTCCGGCCGATGAATGATCGTTAAGGCGCCGCCCGACTTGCAGTGACGCGCGGCGCGCAGGATCCAGCGCTCCGTCATCGAACTCTCTGCCATATGCGCGAGCGCGCGCCCGCCGTCGGGCGACGCCTGCAGCGCGGCGCTGTCGTTGAACGGCGGATTCAGGATCACGAGATCGAAGCCGTCCATGGGCAGCGAAATGCTTTGCGTGACGTCGCCGCGCACGACTTTCACGGCATTGCCGAAGCCGTTGCGCTCGGCGTTTTCCGAGGCGAGGGCGACGAGCGCCGGATCGATTTCGACCATGGTCACCTGCCAGGCGATCTTGCGCGCGAGCAGCGCCAGTCCCGCGGTGCCCGCGCCCGCGCCGAGATCGAGCGCAAGCATGGATTTCGGTGCCGCGGCCGCGAGCAGGATCGCGTCATGCCCGGCGCGATGACCGCGCCTCGGCTGCAAGAGGTTCAGCTTGCCGCCGAGTACCGCATCGTCGGTGGTTTCCATGGCTAATCCGATTTCAGCGCGTCGCCGTAGCCGGCTTCGGTAAGCAGTTGCCTCGCGCGGCGCTGGTCGTCGTCGGCAACTAGAATGCGGCGCGGCAGAAAGCCGAGCGAGCCTTCCATCACGCTCATGTTCTGGTCCGCGACGAAGCAGGGAATATCGGCGGACTTCAAAAACGCTTCGATCGCGGAGATCAGTACGGCATCGTTGGTGCGGACGATTTCCTGCATCAGCGTTCGTTGCCGGGCGCGGGGTAGGAAAGATAAGTGAGCCGCTTCAACTCGCGCCTGCCGCGCGTCACGGTATCGAGGATCAGTCCCGACATCAGCGACAGGAAGGACAAGAGCATCAGCGCGGTCGCGAGAATCGCGGTCGGCAGCCGCGGCACCAGTCCGGTCGCGAAGAATGTCTGGAACACCGGCAGCGCCACCGCGATCGACATCACGAAGAAGAAGAACGAAACCAGCGAGAAGAACTGCATCGGCCGTTCGGTACGGAACAGCTTGCCGATGGTCCACAGGATGCGAATGCCGTCGCGATAGGTGTTCAGCTTCGAGGTCGAGCCCTCGGGCCGCGCATAATAGGGTGTCTCCACTTCCGCGACCGGCATCCCGAGTTCGAGCGAGTGCACGGTAAGCTCCGTCTCGATCTCGAAGCCGGTGGAGAGCGCGGGGAAGGACTTCACGAAGCGCCGCGAGAACACGCGATAGCCGGAAAGAATGTCGTTGAAGCTCTTGCCGAAGATGCGCCGCACGAATTCGGTAAGAATCCAGTTGCCGAAACGGTGGCCCGGACGATAGGCGGCCTTCTCCTGATCGACGCGCGCGCCGACCACCATGTCGAGCTTCTCGGCCGCGAGCATGGCGATCATGCTCGGCGCGCTCGGCGCGTCATAGGTCGCGTCGCCGTCGATCATCACATAGACGTCCGCGTCGATGTCGCCGAACATGCGCCGCACGACATGGCCCTTGCCCTGCCGCGTCTCGATGCCGACGATCGCGCCGGCGGCCTTTGCCGCGGCGATGGTGCCGTCGCTGGAGTTGTTGTCGTAGACATAGATCTCCGCGGCAGGCAGCGCGGCGCGGAACTGCTCGACGACGGTGCCGATTGCGGCCTCCTCGTTGTAGCAGGGCACGATCACCGCGATCTTCAGCCCTTGCGGCAGTGCGACGCGGGGTGCGTTTTCCGGCGTGGTGGCGCTCGGGGTGAGCATCCTGATCTCCAAAAAAAATGGCGCCCGGTGGCGCCTTTATCTATGCCGCAAGCGCATGCCGGGGGAAAGCGGCGACGCCGTGGCGGGTTGCTAGGGGTGGGGCGCGCTCATTATGGTGCGGCAAACGGAGAGTAAATCGCGTGGCCGTCGTATTGCCTTTCGAGGCGCCTGAACCCTCCATCGAACGCCTGAGCAGCCTCGTTCGTTCCGATCTCCAGAAGGTCAACGAGCTGATTCTGAGCCGTACCGGCTCGGACGTGACCATGATTCCCGAGGTCGCGAACCATCTGATCTCGTCCGGCGGCAAGCGGCTGCGGCCGATGCTGACGCTCGCGACCGCCGCGCTTTCGGGCTATCGCGGCAGCGGCCACATCAATCTCGCGGCCTCGGTCGAGTTCATGCACACGGCGACTCTGCTGCACGACGACGTGGTCGACGAGAGCGAACTGCGCCGCGGCAAGCCTTCCGCCCGCATGGTCTGGGGCAACGAGGCAAGCGTGCTGGTCGGCGATTTCCTGCTCGGCCAGGCTTTCCGGATGATGGTGGAAGTCGGCAACCTGCGCGCGCTGGAAATTCTTTCGACCGCCGCCGCCGTGATCGCGGAAGGCGAGGTCATGCAGCTTGCCGCGGCCAAGAATCTCGACACCACCGAGGACGCATATCTTGCCGTAATCCGCGCGAAGACCGCGGAGCTGTTCGCGGCCGCCTGTGAGGTCGGGCCGGTGATCGCCGGCCGCTCGAAGGCGGAGCAGGAAGCCTGCTGTTCCTTCGGCAACAATCTCGGCATCGCGTTCCAGCTGGTCGATGATGCGCTCGACTATGGCGGCAGCCGCGCCAAGATCGGAAAAAACGTCGGCGACGATTTCCGCGAAGGCAAGATCACGCTTCCGGTGATTCTCGCGTTCCGCCGCGGCAGCGAGAGCGAGCGTGCGCTCTGGAAGAAATGCATCCAGGGCGGCGAAATCGCGGAGGGAGATCTCGAACAGGCGATCGATCTGCTGAAGAAGCATCGCGCGCTGGAAGACACCGTCGAGCGCGCGCGCCACTACGGCGCGATTGCAAAGGATGCGCTGGCGATCTTCCCCGCCTCCGACGGCAAGCAGGCGCTGCTCGACGTGGTCGATTTCTGCGTGGCGCGCGCGCACTAGCGCGCGAAACTTCGCTGATTCGGATCAACGCAGCGCCGTCGCGACAACCCACCACTGCGGATATTGCGCCTTCACGACCTCTGCTGCGCCTTTTGCGTGGCTGTCGTTCTCGAAGATTCCGAACACGGCCGAGCCGGACCCGCTCATGCGCACAAGGAGCGCATGGTCGCTCGCGCGCAACGCCGCGTCGGCTTCCGCAATCTCGGGCGACACGCGCCATGCCGCGCGCGTGAGGTCGTTGCGTTGCCGCGACAGAAAATCGACCAGCGGTCCGAATTCGGCGGGAACGTTCTCTGCCTTTATTCCGAAGCGCGGGTCGCAAGCGCCGTCTTCGTCGAAGGCGCGATAGACTGAAGGCGTCGCGGCATGCACGCCCGGCCAGACCAGCACGGCGGGCAGGCGCGGCAGCGTGACGGGCGCTGAAAGAATTTCGCCGATGCCGCTGATGAGCCGCGGCTTGCGTTCGATGCATACGGCAACGTCCGCGCCGGTTTGCTTTGCGGCCGCAAGCAGCACGGGATCGGAGAGCGCGATACCGTTTGCTTCCGCAAGGAGCCGCAAGGCAGCCCCTGCGTCCGAAGACCCGCCGCCGAGGCCGGCACCCGCCGGCAGATTTTTGGTCAGGTGAAATTCGCCGCCGGAAATCCCTGCGAACCGCGCGCGCAGTTCACGCGCGGCCTTAAGCACGAGATTTTGATCGCCGGGTCCTGCGGAACCTGCGAAGGGGCCATCGACGCGAAGCGTGAAGTCCGCGTCGCCCTTTATGAAGCGCAGTTCGTCACCGTAGTCGGCAAAGGCGATCAGGCTTTCGATCGGATGGTAGCCGTCCGCGCGCGGGGAACCGCTGTGCAGGAACAGGTTGACCTTGGCAGGAGCGGTCGGCGAGGGCGGCATGATGCATCCATGGGCACGGCAAGGGGATATAGCCCCGCGGCGTTTGCCGGTCGATTCGGGCCGGAAATCGCGTTTTGGCTCTCCTTGCGATGGCCATGAATCGGGGGCATTGTGCCTCGCAGCGCTTCCCTTGCGGTGCGCATCTCAATGAAATGAAGGAGATCGGCGCGTGAAGGAACCTCGGTCCATTGTCCGGACTGCGACCCGCCTCGGTGCGGTCGCCGCGCTTTCCTTTTCGATGCTGGCAGCGGCCCATGCCGAAATTCCGCGCCGCTTCGAGATGCGCTACGCCTCTCACGCCGGCAGCTATCTTGCGGCGCGCATCGCCGGCGCGTCGCGCGACATGGCCTCGGCCTCGACCTTTTACCGCGCCGCATTGCGCGCGGATCCCTCGAACCCCGATCTCGTCGAACGCACGTTTCTGGTCACGCTCGCGAGCGGTCAGGTTGACGATTCGGCGCAACTTGCCGAGCGCGTGATCGGCTTCGACAAGAGCCATCGCATTGCGCGTCTTGTGCTGGCTTCGCGCTCGATCCGCAACAACCAGTTCGTGCAGGCCCGCTCGCATCTGGCGCAGGCGGTGCAGGGGCCGATTGCCGATCTCACCGCGACGCTGTTGACCGGCTGGGCCTGGTACGGTTCCGGCAACGTCAAGATGGGCGTCGCGCACATCGACAAGCTTTCCGGTCCGGAATGGTACGCGGTCTTCAAGGACCTGCATGCCGGGCTGATGCTCGACCTTGCGAAGCAGCGCAACGAAGCGATCAAGCGCATCGAGCGCGTACGCGCGATCGACCCCAACTCGCTTCGCAACATCGATGCCTATGCGCGGGTTCTTTCGCGCGCCAACCGGGCTGAAGATGCCGAGAAAGCCTACGGCGATTTCTCGCGAGCGCTCGCAAAACATCCGCTGGTCGAAACCGCGATCGCCGAACTCAAGAGCGGCAAGCAGCTTGCGCCGCTTGCGGCGAACGCCGCGGCCGGCGCCGCCGAAGCGCTTTATGGCCTTGGTGCCGCGCTGAGCCAGCAGGGCGGCGAAGATCTCGGCATGATTTATCTGCAGCTTGCGATCTATCTCAATCCCGAGCACCCGCTCGCGGTCGTGGCGCTTGGCGATCTGTTCGAGACGCTCAAGAAGCACGATCTTGCCATCGACACGTATGACCGCGTGCCGGACAGTTCGCCCCTGCGCCGCAAGGCGCAAATCCAGCGCGCGCTCAATCTCGACATCCTCGACAAGAAGGATGAAGCGCGCGAGCAGCTTGCCTCGCTCGTCAAGCAAGTGCCGGACGACATCGAAGGCCTGTTCGCCTACGGCAACGTGTTGCGCGCGAACAAGCGGTTCACGGAGGCTTGCGAGACCTACACGAAGCTGCTCGCCCTGATGGGAGAGCCCAAGCGCGAGCACTGGTCGATCTACTATTTCCGCGGCATCTGCTACGAGCGTTCCAAGCAGTGGGCGCTGGCGGAAAAGGACTTCAAGCTGGCGCTCAAACTCTTTCCCGATCAGCCGCAGGTGCTGAACTATCTTGGCTATTCCTGGGTCGATCAAGGCGTCAATCTCGACGAGGCGCTGGAGATGATCCGCAAGGCCGTCTCGCTGCGTCCGAAGGACGGCTATATCGTCGACAGTCTCGGCTGGGCTTATTATCGCCTCGGCCGTTACGAGGAAGCGACCGCCGAACTCGAGCGCGCCGTCGAACTGACGCCGAACGATCCGACCATCAACGATCATCTGGGCGACGTGTACTGGAAGACCGACCGCAAGCTGGAGGCGCGCTTCCAGTGGAGCCATGCGCTCGAAATGAAGCCG
Source organism: Pseudomonadota bacterium (assembly GCA_023417665.1). Taxonomy (GTDB): domain Bacteria; phylum Pseudomonadota; class Alphaproteobacteria; order Rhizobiales; family Xanthobacteraceae. Next base: position 11,798 of record JAEZFA010000188.1, read on the forward strand.
GAGCCCGAGGAACTCGAAAAGATTCAGCGCAAGCTGAAGGAAGGTCTGATCGAGGATCCGGTCGCGCCGCGCGCGGCCGATCAGAAGAACCCCGACAAGGGCTAGCGCGCACGATAACGAATCCGTGATCGGCGGTTCCCTAGCCTTTGGGGAATCGCAAAGCCATACTCCGACACCTCCCGTTAGTGTGCTTGGATGCAATATGGCTGAAATCGTTTGGGACGAATTTCGTCTCGTTCGGGCAATTGCCGAAGCCCGTTCGCTGGCCGGTGCTGCCGATGCGCTCGGCATCAATCACTCGACCGTCTTTCGCAGGCTCGGCGCGCTGGAGAAAACCATCGGCGCGCGATTGTTCGAGCGCAGCCGCACCGGCTACGCGCCGACTGCAGCCGGCGAGAAGATGGTCGAACTTGCCAATCGCATCGCGGACGAAATCGTCGATCTGGAGCGCAAGATCACGGGGCAGGACCTGCGCCCGTCCGGCGACCTGCGCGTCACCACCAATGACACGCTGCTCGTGCATCTGTTGTCGCAACTCTTTGTCGATTTCCGTCGCGCCTATCCCGAGATCAATCTCGACATCGTGGTCAGCAACGAGCCGCTGAATCTGTCGCGGCGCGATGCCGACATCGCGGTGCGCGCGACCGAGCGCCCGCCGGAAAACCTGATCGGCCGCAGGCTCGCGGGCATCCGCTGGGCGATCTATGCCGCGAAAGCGGAAGCGCCGAAGAGTTTCGTGCCTTCCGATGCCAGGCGCTACAACTGGATCGGGCTCTCCGACGGCATCGGCGGCCCGAGGCCCACGAAATGGCTGCTCGATCACGCCGGCGCCGACCGGATCGTCTATCGCCTGAACACGGTGCTCGGCCTTGCCGAAGCGGTCGCGGCCGGCGGCGGCATGGCGCTCATTCCCTGCTTCATCGGCGCGGCGACGCCCGGGCTCGTGCGCGTCGGTTTCCCGGAGCCGGAAATCGAAGCGGGCCTGTGGCTGCTCACGCATCCCGACCTGAAGAATACCGCGCGCGTGCGCGCCTTCATGGATTACACGGCAGCCGAAATCGGGAAGCGGCGTTCGATCATCGAATGCACGAATGAGGCGCCGCTGAAGAACGGCGGCTAGCGGGCCCTACTGGTCGGCCTTCTTCGGTGCTCGCGTGCGCTTCGTCACTATCGGCCTGCCGCCGCGCACGAAATCGCAATACATGAAGCCCATGCCGGAAACGGCGCCGCGGAAACTGAATTCGCCGGTCTTCGTGAGGTTGAAGCACGGCGTGAACGGCAGGCCCTTCAGCGTCGCGCAGATGCGCTCGCCATTTTCGTAGAGCGTGTTGATCGGCAGCCGCACATGCCGCGTCGGGTCCTTGCCCGCGATACGGATGGTGCCTGCCGCCGAGCCGTCATTGAAAATGCGGCCGACGCCGGTGGTGCCGTCAAAGCACTGATAGGAAAACAGCTTGCCGGCGACGAAGGCGCGCGCCTGCTTCGCGTTCAGGCCCTCGGCGGCAGCCGGAGCCGTGAACAATATTGCTGCAATGGCAAACATGCCGGAGCGAATCATCGGATTGAACCCGCCAACACCCCTCGAGGACAGGTAGCGCAGGAAGCGGCGCTGCTTGTCAAGTGGAACCGGCCGAAGTCCTAGCCGCCGACTTTGACCACGGTGCGTCCGCGCACCTGTCCGGCAAGAATTTTCGGCGCCAGATCGAACACGCCCTCGAGCGGAATTTCGGTGGTCATGGCGGCGAGCTTCTCGCGGTCGAGATCGGCAGCGAGCCGCTGCCAGGCCTCGCGGCGGCGCGGTTGCGGGCACATCACGGAATCGACGCCGAGCAGCGAGACGCCGCGCAGGATGAAGGGTGCGACGGAGGCCGGCAGGTCCATGCCGGCAGCAAGACCGCAGGCCGCGACCGCGCCGCCATATTTCGTCATCGACAGCACGTTCGCGAGCGTGTGCGAGCCCACCGAGTCCACGCCGCCTGCGAAGCGTTCCTTGCCGAGCGGTTTTGCCGGCTGCGAGAATTCCGCGCGGTCGATGATCTCGGATGCGCCGAGCGATTTGAGATAGTCGGCTTCGGAAGCGCGGCCCGTCGACGCCGCGACGGTGTAACCGAGCTTCGAGAGCACCGCGATCGCGACCGAGCCGACGCCGCCGGCCGCGCCGGTCACGACAACAGGTCCGTTCGAGGGCTTGATGCCCGCGTTCTCGAGCGCGATCACGCAGAGCATCGCGGTATAGCCCGCGGTGCCGATCGCCATCGCTTCGCGCGCCGTCATGCCCTCGGGAAGCTTGACGAGCCAGTCGCCCTTCACGCGCGACTTTGCGCCATAGGCGCCGAGATGGGTTTCGCCGGTGCCCCAGCCGTTCAGGATCACGCTGTCGCCGGCTTTGAAATCCGGGTGCGACGAGGTTTCGACTTTGCCCGCGAAGTCGATGCCGGGGATCATCGGAAAGCGCCGCACCACCGGCGCCTTGCCGGTAATCGCGAGTCCGTCCTTGTAATTGACGGTGGAATATTCGACCGCGACGGTGACGTCGCCGTCCATGAGCGCCGCTTCGTCGAATTCGCCGAGCGCGGCGGGCTGTCCCTTTTCCGGGACGATGATGGCTTTGAATGTTCCCATGCGCTTTTTCTAGACGCTTTTAAGAGGAAGCGGCAACCGCGCGCGCGACCGGCTTCTCGACGATCGGCAGGTTGATCAGCGCGGAGAGCACGCCGAAGGTCACCGAAAGCCACCACACGATCTGGTAGGAGCCGTACATCTCGAAGGCGAGGCCGCCGAGATAGACGCCGAGGAAGCTGCCGACCTGGTGGCTGAAGAACACGAAGCCATAAAGCATCGCGAACCATTTGGTGCCGAACATGATCGCGACCAGCGATGACGTGGGCGGCACCGTCGAAAGCCAGGTCAGCCCGGTGATGACGGCGAAGGCCATCGTCGCCTCGATGCTCGGCGGGATCGAGATGAAGATCGCAATCGAGATCGCGCGCGTGAGGTAAATCGCCGAAAGGATGTAGCGCTTCGGCATGCGGTTGCCGAGCCAGCCGGCGGTGAACGAGCCGACGATGTTGCAAAGCCCGATGATCGCCAGCGTCCAGCCGCCGACCTGCGCCGACAGTCCGCGGTCCAGCAGATAGGACGGCAGATGCGCCGTCACGAACGCAAGCTGAAACCCGCAGGTGAAGAAGCCTGCGACGAGCAGCACATAGGAGCGGTGGCCGAACGCCTCGGCAAGCGCTTCGCGCAGCGACTGTGCCTGTTCCGGCGTGGCGTTGGCGGAGTTGACGGCCTGCCGGTTGCTTGCCGTCATCAGCGCCGTCGAGAACGGAATGACGAGCAGCACGAGCGCCGCGAACACCAGCAGCGCGAACTGCCAGCCGTAGTTCTGGATCATCGCGACGCCGAACGGCGCGAACAGGAACTGGCCGAACGATCCGGCCGCCGTTCCCGCGCCGAAGGCGAGGCCCTGCCATTCCTTCGGCACCAGTTTGCCGAACGCCGTCAGCACGATGTTGAACGAACAGGCGGAAAGACCGAAGCCGATCAGCACGCCACCGGTGATGTTCAGCGTGAGCGGCGTGGTCGAATAGGTCATCAGCGCGCGGCCGAGCGCATAGAGCACCGCGCCGCCGCCGAGCACCCGCGCGGTGCCGAAGCGGTCGGCGAGCGCGCCGGCGAACGGCGTGCCGAGTCCCCAGAGCAAATTCTGCACGGCGAAGGCCAGCGCGAAGACATCGCGCCCCCATCCGTATTGCGCCGACATCGGCGTCAGGAAGAAACCGAAGGAGGAGCGCGGCCCGAAGGTGACGATCGCGGCAAGGCAGCCGAAGATGACGATGACGAGCGGGTTCTTCAGGAACGAGAGCAGCGGCGCAGGTGCTGCCGGAGCAGGCGTCGACATGGCATTTCCCCGGCTGCCGGATTTTTTTTGGTGCGGCGCGGGCTGCCTTCGCGCGTGCGAAACCTAGACGCGAAGTTTATCAGGCGGAAATCGTTTTGCGCTGCGCTGCTATCGTTCGCATGCATAGGCCATTTGTGCAGGGGGACTAGCGAAACCCGTCAGGATGGGTTATATATTGTGCTCGAAGTGAGAATAACCCCGGCTGATAGCCGGTCTTTTCTGTGTCTATATATGCTCATTACGAGCATATAGGTCTTCGGAAGGGAGACAGGGAGGCGCCAATGGTCACCATCATCGACCGCAACATTCGTCCCGAAGTGGAAGTCGTGACCCCGCCGGTCGCGCGCGGCGAAATCGTCGTACCCCGTCCCGGCACCGGTGCGGCCGCCCGGAAGTTCGGCGTGCTGCCGATGCCGGAACTGGAATGGAACGCGGAAGTCGAGCGCGAGACCGCGCACCTTTACGAGAAGGTGAAGGCGGTTATCCCGCCGGTCGAGTGGCCGTTCCACGCGCCTTATGTGGCAGCCATCAACAAGCTGAAGAAGCAGCGCAACGCGGTGCTCTTGGCGCACAACTACCAGACGCCGGAAATCTACAACTGCGTTGCCGACGTGGTCGGCGACTCGCTTCAGCTCGCCAAGGAAGCCGCGAAGTCGGACGCCGACATCATCATTCAGGGCGGCGTGCACTTCATGGCCGAAACCTCGAAGCTCCTGAACCCCGACAAGACCGTGCTGATCCCGGATCTGCGCGCCGGCTGCTCGCTGGCGCAGTCGATCACCGGCGAGGACGTTCGCCTGCTTCGCGAGCGCTATCCCGGCGTGCCGATCGTGACCTACGTCAACACCTCGGCCGACGTGAAGGCGGAGAGCGATATCTGCTGCACCTCGTCGAACGCGGTGGAAGTGGTCGAGAGCTTCGGCGTGGATCGCGTGATCTGCATCCCGGACGAATTCCTCGCGCGCTGGGTCGCGACCCAGACCAAGGTGAAGATCATCGCCTGGAAGGGTCACTGCGAAGTGCACGAGCGCTTCACGGGCGAGGAACTGCGCCGCTATCGCGAGGCCGATCCCTCGGTGCAGATTCTTGCGCATCCCGAGTGCCCGCCCGATGTGATCGCGGAAGCGGACTTCACCGGCTCGACCTCGCACATCCTGAACTATGTGAAGACGAAGAAGCCGAAGCGCGTGGTCATGGTCACCGAATGCTCGATGGCCGACAACGTGCAGGCCGAAGCGCCGGACACCGAGTTCGTGCGGCCGTGCAATCTCTGCCCGCATATGAAGCGGATCACGC
>JAEZFA010000197.1 GCA_023417665.1 Pseudomonadota bacterium
GCCAGGCGCAGCCGAGAACGACCGCAACAAGAAGTGCAAAGCCCAGAACCAGCACGACCGATTGAAGCGCGCGGTTGGGTACGGCAATACGGGAGCCGGGAATTTTGTCGGGCATTGGAGATCGGTGAAAACGCCGTGGTAGCTCTTCCTAGCACATGGCAATGCGTTGTGTCGGGCAGTGTTCTCGTTTCACCCAGCCAAGTGTAAGAAAGCCCATGTCCGGCATACGACTCGTTCTGGCGGTGGTTCTGGCGGGATTCGCCTTCCAGCCGCTGGCGGCCCAGGAAAGCTTTCGCGCCTTTCTTTCAGCGCTGCGGCCGGAAGCGCTGCAGCGCGGCGTCTCCCCATCGACGTTCGAAGACGCGGTGCAGGGGATTTCACCGGACGCCGAAGTCCTGCGGCTGACCCGAAACCAGCCGGAATATAACCGGCCGATCGGCCACTATCTCAAGAACCGGCTGACGGCGAACCTGATCGCGGGCGGAAAGCGCCATGCCGGGCGCTGGGCGGAAACACTCGAGGCAGTCGAAGAAAAGTATGGCGTGGATCGCCATGTCATCGTTGCGATCTGGGGGCTCGAGACGGGATACGGCTCGTTCACCGGCGGCAAGGATGTGATCCGCTCGCTCGCGACACTTGCGCATGCCCGCTATCGGGGAGAGTTCTTCCGCAACGAGCTGCTTGCGGCACTCGAAATCCTCGAAGCCGAACACATCACGCGCGAGAAAATGCGTGGTTCCTGGGCAGGCGCCATGGGGCAGGCGCAGTTCATCCCGACGAGCTTTCTCAAATTCGCGGTCGATTTTTCCGGCGACGGCCGGCGTGACATCTGGAGCACAGTGCCGGACGTGCTCGGTTCGATCGGAAACTATCTGAAAGCCCATGGCTGGCAGCGCGGCGTACCATGGGGCTACGAGGTGACTATTCCCGAGGGCTTCGACTACCGCCGCAGCCGCGCGTCCTTCGCGGACTGGACGGCACTTGGTGTCCGGCGCGCGGACGGCGGCCAGTTTCCGAAGACGGGAAACGGCATCCTGTTTTTCCCAAGTGGTGCGACCGGGCCCGGCTTCGTGGTGACAGGAAATTACGAGGCGATCCGCCGCTACAATCTCTCGGATGCCTATTCGCTGACGGTCGGCGGAACCGCCAATCGCCTGCGGGGCATGGCGGGCTATCGCGCAAAATGGCCGGAGGTAATTCCGCTCGACCGTGAGCAGCGTATCCGCATGCAGACGCTGATGCGCGCCAAAGGCTATCCTGTCAGCAACGTGGTCGGGCAGATCGACTTCGACCTGCGCGACCAGATCAGGATTCTGCAGGTGAAGTTCGGGCTGCTACCCGACGGCCATCCGACCGAAACCTTCCTGCAACGGCTTGAAAAACTTTAAGTTCCGTAAAGCCGAGCCGTCCGCTTAAAGCTTTTTCAATGCTCCGGCCCCACAGTCCGCGCGAGAACCAGGAAAGGCGCTCGCGGTGGCGGATATCCCTCCGGCGTTTCAGGTAAGGCTCGGGCTCTACGGCTTCGCCGAGGAGGACGATGCTGCGCGCTCCTTGCGGGCGCAGATCTGGAAACTCATGGCGCCGCATATCGATCGGACGGTCGATCGCATGATCGACAATGCCGAGCGCATAACGCCGCTCTACGCTCATGCGCTCGCCAAAAATCGCGACGACATCAAGCGTTTCACGCGCGATGCGATGGAGCGTACGCACACCAGGCCCTTTGATGCGGCGTGGGTCGAAGACGCCTATGATCGCGCGCGTTTCGAAATCCGGATCGGGCTCGACATGCGGGCCCGCGCGACCATCCTTCGCGCATTGATGAGCACGTTCTTCCGCCTTGCGGGCAAGCGCCACTTTATGAACGGCGGCAAGGTCGCAGCCCTTGGCGACGTGATGACGCGCCTGGCGCTGATGGATAACGCCAACGCAATTTACTGCCACAACGAACTCGCGGTAAACGAGAACAAGGCGCGCGGCGACCGGCTGGAATCTGCAATTGGCCGCTTCGGCGGCACCATGGATGATGTGCGCGGCGCGATCGCGGACGCAGTGGGGGCGCTCGGCGCCTGCTCGCAGCGCATGTCGTCGCTGGCACAGAACTCGAACAGTCAGGCGAACCTTGCCGCAGGCATTGCCGAAAGCAGTGCGCGGGACGCCACGGGCATGGCCAGTGCCGCCGAGGAGCTGTCGATCTCGATCGGCGAAATTCGTGCACAGTCGGCCCGCAGCGCACAAATGGCGCTCGATGCGGTCGCGCTTGCCAATCGCGCCAACGCAATCGTCGACTCGCTCTCCGAGTCCGTCGACAAGGTCGGTTCGGTAGTCGGCCTGATCTCCCAGATTGCCTCGCAGACAAACTTGCTCGCGCTGAACGCAACCATCGAAGCCGCGCGCGCCGGCGAGGCGGGCAGGGGCTTCGCGGTGGTTGCGAGTGAAGTAAAATCGCTTTCCACGCAGACCTCGCGGGCCACGGAAGAAATCAGCGAGCAGATCGCCAAGATCCAGAGTGCCACGCGGCTGTCGGTCGAACAGATCGCGGCTTGCGGCGATAGCATCGGGAAGATCGCGGAGACGGTCGAAGCGCTTTCAGGGGCGGTCGATCAGCAGGCAGAAGCGACTTCAAACATCGCGCGAAACTCAAGCCGCAGTTCCGGTCACGCCAATACGGTTGCGGAAACCGTGCAGACCGTAGCGCAGTCGATTTCGCAGACGGAAGCGGAGGCAAGATCGGCGCGCGATCTTGCCTCGGGGCTTGATGCGAGAGCGGCGGAGCTGAATGCTGCCGTCACGGCGTTGCTTGAAGTGGCGCGGGCGGGTTCGGACGGCGTTAAGGCGTTTGCGGATGTCGGGCGCCGGGCCATCGGCTGAGAATCATGCGCCCAAGGGAAGCGCCGAGGCTTCCCGCTGTGGATTGTATGCAATGACCGGCCGGTAACACCGCGACGACGCCCCCGGAGCGGCGCCCCCGTAAGTCATTGAAATTATTAGTGTTCCAGAATCATAAGCGTGGCGTTTCTGCAACACAATTGCGGAAAGAGGGTTCCGGCTGCCCCGTAAAGCGTCATTCTAATTGAACGGAAAGGGCCAATCGCTAGGGTGTTTCTCGCGACAGAGGGGGAGCTCCTTGTGGGGGAACCTTGCGTCGCACCCGTCCGGTTTAGACGGCCGATTGCCAGTTTCGAGTACGAACGAACACAAGTTCGAGGGGCGGTCGCAAAGTCGGGTCCGGGTGGTTTCGCGGGGAATTTGGGCACTTTCCTAAGGGGCGTCAGCCCTCCGGAGTAGGACCCGCTCCTCAGGCAATTTTGAGAGAGAATGACTCTTTGGAGGTCACGATGAAAATGATGAAGAGCCTCATCCTCGGCTCCGCAGTCGCTTTTGCGGCTACGGCTGGGGCGCAGGCAGCAGACCTTCCCGTAAAGGCCAAGCCGGTCTCTTACGTGAAGATCTGCCCGCAGTACGGCCCGGGCTTCTACTACATCCCCGGCACCGACATCTGCTTGAAGGTCGGCGGTCTGGTGTTCTCGGAAATCGGCTACGGTGCTACCGGTGCGATTACGCACCTCACCAACCCGGTTGCTCCGGTCGCTCAGGCTTATCAGGAACTGAACTGGCGTACGCGTGGCTACGTCGCGCTCGACGCGCGTCAGAACACCGCTTACGGCACGCTCCGTTCGTACATCCTCGCTGGATTCCAGCAGCTTAACGCTGGTGGCGCTGCTCCCTTCGCCGTCAACAACGGCGCGTTCATGCAGTACGCGTTCATCCAGTTCGCCGGCTTCACCGCTGGTACCGCGAACTCGTTCTTCGACTTCGGCGCCAACTACCTGACGCTGTCGGTCGCTTCGAACCCGTGGAACTGGGCCAACGTGTTCGCCTACACCGCGAACCTCGGCAACGGTCTCTCGGCGACGATCTCGCTCGAAGACAAGTCGACGACCCGCATCGGCAACGGTGCTGTGATCGCCACGCAGGCTACCGGCTATGACTCGCCGGACATCGTCGCGAACATCCGCGTCGATCAGGCTTGGGGCTCCGCGCAGTTGATGGCTGCCGCTCACCAGACCCGTTGGGTCCAGGGCGACGACTGGGGCTGGGCGATCGGTGCTGGTGTTGAGTTCAAGCTCCCCGTTCTGGGCGCTGGCGACACCCTCAAGGTCGTTGGTGTCTGGTCGGAAGGCGCGATCGAGTACACCGGCCTGTCGGGCTCGCCCTACGGCGGCATCGGCGGCATCGTCGTCGGCTACGACGGCACCGGCGTTGGCTTCCTCGACGCTGGCGTCAACGTTGGCGACCTGACTGACGCTTCGTCGATCATGGTGCAGTACCGCCACTTCTGGGCTCCGAACGTTCACTCGGCTTTCCACGCTGGCTACAACAGCGTGTCCAGCACGACGCTCGGCACCTATGCGCAGATCTCGCAGTTCGGCCACAGCCTCAAGTGGTCGCCTGTTAAGGACCTCACGCTGGCCCTCGACGTCCTCTACACGGACATCAGCGCCAACAGCGTTGACTCGGACAACCTGGCGACCTGGTTCCGCGTCACCCGCACTTTCTAATCTGACCTAACGGTCCGATTAGCGAAAACCCCGGCAGGAAACTGCCGGGGTTTTTGTTTGCCTGATCGAGTTCGAGTGCGCGTGTCCTGTGTCGTCGCGGGGGGATTATCCGGCGCGCGCGGTAGCCTCGCTGCGGTGGATTAGCTCCCGCACCGGCCCGATGGTCGTCTCATCCCAGAAAACCGGCGGGTGTCCGACGCCCGGGACTTCGATTGCCGTCAGGGCGGGATGGCGAGATTGCATTTCGCGCAGGCTTTCGCGTGACAGCAGATCGGAATGCTCTCCCCGCAGCACAAGTAGCGGCACGTTTTTCAGGCCGTCGAAGAGCGCCCAGATCGGGGGCGCGGGCTTGCTGGCATCGATTTCCCGCAGGTTCACCGCAATTGCGGGGTCTGATGTGCCAACAATGCCGTCAGCCGCTTCACGCCAGCTCAGCCGTGCGTAGCGCAGCCAGTCATCTTCCGAGAAGCCCGGGAACTCATGCTGCATAACGGATTTCTGCAGCCGCACCGCGTCGGCCCAGTCGCGCGGACGCGATAGCTTGCCAACGTAAGACTGGATCCGGAGGAGGCCCGGCATTTCGATCACGGGCCCGATGTCATTGAGAACCGCGCCGGCAATTGTCTGTGGCCGTGCGGCGGTCAGCGCCATGGTCAGAATTCCTCCGCGCGACGTACCCACGAACACGGCGCGGGAAATCTTGTGCGCGTCCAGCACCGCGAGCAGGTCGTTCAGTTCGACGGGGACCGTATAGTTCTCGGGCTTCGGGTCTCGGTCCGACAGCCCGCGCCCGCGCGAGGAAAGCGCCAGCACATGGCGCGGTGCCGTCGGATCGAAGGCGAGCGCTTCTATAAGCTCGCGAAAATCCTCGCTGGTCCGCGTGAGGCCGGGCAGGCAAATCACGGGCAGACGGTTCGTGTCCCGCGGTCCGGCTGCGAGCGCGTGCAGCTTCAGCCCGTCCGGGGTGGAAAAGTACAAGTCATTGATTTTATTCATTTTTGCTGGCCTTTTGCGGAGGCCGGCAGTCTAGCCCGCGCTATCTCCCCGCGCGAGATCGGTTTCAATATCAATCGCGCGCTTGTTGGTGAGCAGCACGCGATAGACCTGCAGATTTTCGAGCACCCGCAGCACATAGAGACGCGTTTCGGTAAAGGGGATGCGCTCGATCCAGTCGACGATGGCTTCGGTTTCCTGGCCACGGGGATCGCCACGCTGGTTCATCCACTGGCGTGAACGGCCGGGGCCGGCATTGTAACCGATGAAGGTCAAAACATAGGAGCCGTTGAACACCCGGATGAGGTGGCCGAGTTCGGCAGCACCCAGCGTGACATTGTAAACGGGATCGCCGCGCAGCCGGTTAAAGTCGAAATTGATGCCGATCCGTTTGGCGATGCCGACGCCGGTCGGCCGGATGACCTGCATCAGGCCGTAGGCGTTTGCATGCGAAACGACATAAGGCTGGAATTCGCTTTCCTGCCGCGAAATCGCATAGACCAGCGCCTTCTCGATCGGCGGGCCCATGTGATTGTAGTTCGGAATGCCGGTCGTCGGGAACGCCACGGCGTCGACTGGCAGTCCGAGATCGAGGCCCTTTTTGCCGACGATGACCTGTGCGCGGGTATCGCGGTGGGCGACGGCAATCTCTGCGAGGAGTGCTGCAGTGGAGGCCCGCGGCGTCCGTTCGATGAGATCCAGGTGAACCGGAATCACGAGGTCGTCTGCGTCGGCTTCGTAGAGGAGCTTTAGCGCCCGCGAGACGGGATTGTTATTGAAGGCGGTCCGTTCCTGCTGGGTAACCTGCGGCATCGGACGGAACGGCAGCTCATGCAGGTTGAGCTTGGCCCGGGCAAGCTGCCCATAGAAGGCGAGGTGATGGCGCGCGGCCAGCGAGAAAGCGGATTTCGCGCCGATCGGATCGCGAAGCGCCTCCGCGGCGCGGCCCTGCCAGTAGAGCGCACGGGCGACGTAAAAGGGCTGCGACGTGCCGACATCCTGCACGAAGTGCTTTTTCGCCGTGGCCGGGTCCTTGAGATAGCGCAGCGCGATCCAGCCGGCGGTGAAGTGGATGTCCGCCTTCAGGATATCGCTTTCCGGCAATACGGCGGCGGCCGCGACGCGATAGGCGAGGCGATATTCCTTCTCGTCGAGCAGGCTGCGGATCACGAAGCGACGCTCGCGCCACCAGTCGTCGGCATCGGGCGTATTGGCTGCGACCCGCGGGGATTGCAGCATCAGTTGTGCTGCACCCTTTGCATCATCGGCGCGGCGGCGGAGATAGGCTCTGGCGTAAAAGTAACTGTCGTCCTTCTTCATGGACGCCGGAACGGCATTCAACAGCGCGTTCGCATTGCCGGCGCGCCGCAGGGCGGCGTTCCTCGCACGGCTCAGCGCGGCAGTATCCTTGCCGGCGCGTTCGGCATTGCGCTGCGCGGCTTCCCACTTCTCCAGATAGAAAAGGCGGTCGGAGCGGGCCTTGTGGTCGGCGGGCGTCAACAGCTTGCCGTAGGCGCCGATGATTTCCTGCTCCAGTGTCATGGTGAGTTCTTCTTCGCGCCAGGCGCGGCGGAGCCAGGGCACGCCATGGGCCTGATTGCCGGAGGCGAGCAGGGCGCGGGCAAGCGCGATCATGCCTTCGCCGGAAACCGGCTGGGCGTGGCCGAAGAAGGCGAAGACCTCCTTGGCCGAGCGATTCTCGGACAACAACAGGCTTTCGGCGCGGCGGCGGATCAGGATCGAACTCGGCCAGTTGGGGTGACGCCGGACGAAATCCTGTGCGCGCTCGAACCCGACATCTTTCGGGGTGTAACGCAGCGCGAGCCAGGTGATCAGCGAGGCGGCCGCCGGGTCGCTGACCTTGCCGGTCAGCGCCATGGCCTGATTGTAGTTCCCGTCCTTCAGCAGGGCGATTGCCTGCTTGATGGCGGCAGCATCGCCGCTCTGCGCGCGCGCGGCAGGCGCGAACAGCAAGACGGTGGCGAAAATGGCTGCAATGACGCGGCCAAGAGGCGGTCGCATCCGGTCTCCCTCTGGTCCCTGACCCCCGAAATGAACTGGTTTGTATGAATCGGTGGTTACTTTAGTGCTGAAAGCGGCCTTTTTGTAACCAATTGGGCTACGACAGTGACGCTACCAAACGATTCGCGGCGCGGTTTCGCGTCACCTTGGCTGGTGCGCTTTGAATGGCGCGATGCAAATCCAACACCCGGAGGATACCAGCGTATCGAGCCCGGGATCGATCAGTAGCGCTCTGGCGCGTTCAACGCCTATCGCAGTTATGGCTTGACGATCATGCCTTGCCCGGTCGGAAGGGTCAGTACCTTAACGCCGGCGAGCTCGGCGAATTCGTCAATCGTATCCTTCTGATCCTTGAATCCGTTCCAACCATAGTCGTCCAGAATGACGATGCCTCCCGTGACCAGCTTCGGCCAGAAGTGCTCGATAGCGGCGCGCTCCGGCCTTGCGATATTCATGTCGATGCAAAGGTAAGAAATTGGTCCCGTGTCCACATCGCGAAGTGTGTCGGGCACGGTGCCCCTTACGAGACGCGCCTTCGGAAAAGGCGCAAAGTTTCGCTTCGCGAGCTCATAGCAATCGAAATACATACCGTTGTGGGCAATGCGGTTCGTCGCGCGGTCGCGCTCGCTCAATTCCGATTCGGGAATGCCGTTGTATGTGTCGAAGAGAAAGAATTCTTTCCCGGTACTATTGAAATCGATGTACTCGCAGATTGCGAGCGACATGATGCCGGTGTTTGTCCCGCACTCTACAAAGTTGCCGGGAAGTTTTGCGGCGTGAGCTGCTGCCCAGCAGCAGATGTAAACGCGGTATTCGATGTGGATGTCTTTGTTTGAACCTTTCGAACGCCCGATCGTGTGACCGGAATCCATTCCGCGGTGGTAGGCGGATATGAATGTGGGGTCTGCCAGAAAGTCTAAATTCTTGTTCCAGACTGCTAGGGAATCCCCTTTGTAAGCGATCTTCCCGCGTACCCCGTAATCGAGAAGGAATGAGCGAATATTTGTCCGTAAGCCCATGAAATAATCTCCATCAATATTGAGATGACTCTAGTGAGTAAGCCATTTCGCATCAACGTAGTACTCTCCGCAAAATCTGCTTTGGGCACGCCGATCGGCATTGTTGGCCGCGCGAGGCGGACGGCATCAGCTTTCGTTGTTGCCATGCCGCAAACCGCTGACATTAGCCCCAGCGGTATTTTGAGGGGTGCGACAGGATCGGGTGGCTATGTCCGCGACAGCAATAGAGCCGTTGGCGGTTCGGTTATTTCGCGGCCAGTGGTTGCCTAATCGTGGACGTTGGCGGGCAAAAGCCCATGTTTTCAATGGATTTCCCTCTACTCCCGGGTCATGGGATCAGGGCAGCGGAAAATGCCCTATTTTCCTTCCTTGTGACCGCTTTCCGCGCTATTTCAGCGCCTTCGCCCGCGCCGGGCCAACCATCAGGAGACTACCGTGAAGTTCCGGGGATCGTTCACCGCGCTTGTCACGCCGTTCAAGAATGGCGGCCTCGACGAGAAAGCGTTCCGCGATCTCGTGGAATGGCAGATCGCCGAAGGTACCCAGGGACTCGTACCGGTCGGGACGACCGGCGAAAGCCCGACGCTCACGCATGGCGAGCATCACAAGGTGGTGGAATGGTGCATCGACCAGGCCAAGGGCCGGGTGCCGGTGATCGCAGGTGCCGGGTCGAACAATACCACCGAAGCCGTTTCGCTTGCGCAGCACGCCGAGAAGGCGGGCGCGGACGCGGTGCTCGTCGTCACGCCCTATTACAACAAGCCGACGCAAGAGGGCATGTATCAGCACTTCAAGGCGGTGAATGACGCGATCGGCATTCCGATCATCATCTACAACATTCCGCCGCGCTCGGTCGTCGACATGTCGGTCGATACCATGAAGCGGCTGTATGAACTGAAGAACATCGCCGGCGTGAAGGACGCGACGGCGAACATCGCCCGCGTTTCGCAGCAGCGCCACGCGATGGGCCCGGATTTCATCCAGCTCTCGGGCGAGGACATGACGGCGCTCGCCTATAACGCGGCCGGCGGGCATGGCTGCATTTCGGTGACCTCGAATGTCGCGCCCAAGCTCTGCGCGGAACTGCAGAATGCCTCGCTCTCCGGCGATTATGCCAAGGCGCTGCAGGTGCAGGACCGGTTGATCCCGCTGCACGACGCAATCTTCTTCGAGCCCGGCGTTGCCGGCGCGAAGGCGGGCTTGTCCCTGCTGGAACGCTGCGAGGAAACCGTGCGCTCGCCTTTGATCCCTGCGACGGCAAAGACAAAGGAAGCAATCCGTAGCGCGATGGTTCACGCCGGACTGCTGAACTAGGGTCGAGAATGGCCAAGAAGGCCGAGCCGAAGCTCAAAATCGCCGCCGACAATCGCAAAGCGCGCTTCAACTTCGCCATCGGCGAAGCGTTCGAGGCGGGCATTGCGCTGACCGGAACGGAGATCAAGTCGCTTCGCAACGGCAAGGCGACGATCTCGGAGTCCTACGCGGATGCGAAAGACGGCGAGATCTGGCTCGTGAACTCGAACATTCCCGAGTACCTGCAGGCGAACCGCAACAATCACGCGCCGAAGCGGCCGCGCAAGCTGTTGCTGCACAAGCGGCAGATCAACAAGCTCGTGGGCGCGGTCGAGAAAGAGGGCATGACCATCGTGCCGCTCAAGATCTATTTCAACGATCGCGGACGCGCGAAAGTCGAGATCGCGCTCGCCAAGGGCAAGAAGCTACACGACAAGCGCGACACGGAAAAGAAGCGCGACTGGCAGCGCGAGCGCGGCCGGCTCATGCGCGACAAGGGCTAGACGCCGCGGCCGCGCGTATCTGCTAGTCGATGTCTTCCTCGAGTTCGGCCACGCGAATGCCGAAGGCTTCAAGGCCGTCCGCCAGCTGATCGCCGAGATCGGGCGTCTTCAGGAGATAGTCGGCGGTGGCGTTGGTGCGCTCCGCTCGCGCTGTGGCGAGCGCTTCCTTCCAGTCCGCGATCTCGTAGGTGCCGCGTCCGACCCAGCTAAGCGCCACGAGGTTCGCAAGTTCGTCCTCGTTCAGCGCCGAGAGAAAGCCACGCAATTCACGTTCGGTCGTATCGCGCGAGCGGTTCTCGAGAATGCCGCCGCCTTGCTCATCCACGGCCTCGCGGTCGTTCATGAAAGGCGCAACCTTGCCTTCCAGCTCGCGCGCGCGAAGGATGATCCAGGCGACTTTTTCAGCGGAAATATCAAGTTCGGGCATGGTGTTCTCCGTCGGGGGACAACCGTGCCGCGGGCAAAAAGTTTCGCGAATCCGCTTATGCGATCGCGCCGAAACTCGCTCTTACGTTTGCAAACACCTCGCGGAACATCTCCGTCGTAAGCACGCCGGTGTTCGTGTTGTAGCGCGAGCAATGATAGCTATCGAACAGGCGGACCTTTTCGAAGTCGTGGATCATGCCATGACCGAATTTGTGCCGCGCCATTTTCGCGCCGAGCGCGACCACGACCGCGTCATGCGCGATCTTTCCGAGCGCCACCACGCGCTTGAGATTGGGCATTTCGTTCAACGCCGTGACGAGGAAGGCCCGGCAGGTGCGGATCTCGTCGCCGGTCGGCTTGTTTTCCGGCGGCACGCAGCGCACGGCATTGGTGATGCGGGTGTCGATCAGTTCCAGCGTGTCGTCGGGACGCCGCTCGTAGTTGCCGCGGGCAAAGCCGAATTCCTTCAGCGTCGCGTAGAGCAGGTCGCCAGCATAGTCGCCGGTAAAGGGGCGCCCGGTCTGGTTCGCACCGTGAAGGCCCGGCGCCAGACCGACGATCAGCAGGCGTGCGGTGGCGGGGCCGAAAGACGGTACCGGCCCGTTATAATAAGCCGGGAAACGAACCCGGTTGGTTTGACGAAAAGCTACCAGCCGCGGGCAGAGCGGACAGTCGCGGCCCGGCTCGGCGAGTTCGGCGGTCGTTACGCTCAAGCGTTTTCGGTTTCCGAGTTCGGCCGCTGCAGGAAGTTCGGCGTATTCGAGCTTTGCATCCGTGCGCCGCGTTCGGCGGGCGCGCGGCCGATCTTGTTCGCAAGATCGATGAGATCGATGAACACGTCTGCCTGGCGCCGCAGTTCATCGGCAATCATCGGCGGCTGGGTCGAGATCGTGGAGATGACGGTAACCCGCACGCCTTTGCGCTGGATCGACTCAAGCAGCGGGCGGAAGTCGCCGTCGCCGGAAAAGAGCACGACGTGGTCGATGTGGTCGGCAAGCTCCATGACGTCGACTGCGAGCTCAAGGTCCATGTTGCCCTTGATCTTGCGCCGGCCGGTGGCGTCGGTGAATTCCTTCGCAGGTTTCGTAACGACCGTGTAGCCGTTGTAGTCGAGCCAATCGAGCAGGGGGCGGATCGAGGAATATTCCTGATCTTCGATCAGCGCCGTGTAGTAAAAGGCGCGTAAAAGATTACCGCGACTCTGGAATTCCTTGAGCAAGAGTTTGTAATCGATGTCGATGCCAAGGCTCTTGGTCGTTGCGTATAAGTTTGCGCCGTCAATGAATAGCGCCGTTTTCTCGGCGATATGCTGCATTTTCAAATCCTTGAATTTCTAAACATGCTTTTGCGCTTCGTTGTCCGCCGGCGCAAGATTAATTGTCGTTCATCTTTCGCGTTCGATAAGTAACCGGACAGTTACATGCGTAACTGCAAAGAACAACATGTTTGGCGCGCATGTTGCGATCAAATTTCAGCGCGCAGATGTGTGACAATCCCGCTGAATATTTGAGACAATCAATCGGCGAGCACGCCTATCTCAAAGTGTCCCCCCGTAGTTGCCGTAGCGAACGGAAGGCGGAGGCGCTGATATTCAACTATATGAATAGGTGCACCGGGAAAGCCGGGTACTTGCACCGGCCCGATCCCCCGGCTATAGGGTCCCGATTCCGTACATAGCCCGATTGGAGCCCCGCCGATGGCGCGCGTCACCGTTGAAGATTGCATCGACAAGGTCGAAAACCGCTTCGATCTGGTCCTGCTGGCGAGCCACCGGGCCCGGATGATCTCCTCGGGCTCCGCGATCACCGTGGACCGGGACAATGACAAAAATCCGGTCGTGGCGCTGCGGGAAGTGGCCGAGGAGACCGTCTCCCCGGGCGACCTCAAGGAAGACCTGATCCACTCGCTCCAGAAATACACCGAAGTGGATGAGCCGGAGCCCGAAGCCGTGCCGATGATCCCGGGGGCGGGCAGCTCCGACGACAACGTCGTCATGGACCGCATGAGCGAGGAAGAGCTGCTGGCCGGGCTTCAGGGCCTGGTGCCGCCGGAGCAGACCGAGGAAGACGAAGGCTAAGCGCTTAGCGCCGTTCGGGAATTCGTCCGGCCCAGTCGCCGGACTGCTTTTGCAGTGCTATTTTAGGGCGGAACCCCCATATCGACTCGTGGGGCAGGAGCCCTTTGTCCGATGATGCGCCAGTACGAACTCGTTGACCGGGTTCGTCGCTATAACCCTGCGACCGACGAGGCGCTGCTCGACAGCGCCTATGTCTATGCCATGCGCGCGCATGGCTCGCAGACGCGCGCGTCCGGCGATCCCTATTTCTCGCATCCCCTGGAAGTCGCGGCGATTCTCACCGACCTGAAGCTCGACGACGCGACGATCGTGGCGGCGCTCCTGCACGACACCATCGAGGATACCAAGGCGACGCGCGCCGAGATCAGCAAGAAGTTCGGCAAGGACATCGGCACGCTGGTCGAGGGGCTCACCAAGATCAAGAAGCTCGATCTCGTATCGAAGCAGGCGGCGCAGGCGGAAAACCTGCGCAAGCTTTTGCTTGCGATTGCCGACGACGTACGCGTGCTGCTCGTCAAGCTCGCGGACCGGCTGCACAACATGCGCACGCTGAAATTCGTGCCGGAGGAAAAGCGCAACCGCGTTGCCGAGGAAACGCTGGACATCTACGCGCCGCTTGCCGGTCGCATGGGCATGCAGGACATGCGCGAGGAACTGGAGGATCTTTCCTTCCGCCAGTTGCAGCCGGACGTCTATCGCTCGATCGATAGCCGGCTTGTCGCGCTGCGCGGGCGCAATGCCGGACTGATCAAGGGCATCGAAGACGAGCTGACATCCGAACTGGCGCGCAAGGGCATTCACGCGAAAGTGCGGGGCCGCGAGAAGCGGCCTTATTCGATCTGGAAAAAAATGGAGCGCAAGGCGCTGGGGTTCGAGCAATTGTCCGACCTCTACGGTTTCAGGGTCGTGGTCGGCAGCGTTGCCGACTGTTACGGCGCCGTGGGCATCGTGCATACGAAGTGGCCCTTCGTGCCGGGCCGCTTCAAGGACTACATCTCGACGCCGAAACAGAACGACTACCGTTCACTGCACACCACCGTGGTCGGTCCGGGCCGGCAGCGGGTCGAACTGCAGATCCGAACGCAGGAGATGGATCAGGTCGCGGAGTACGGCATCGCCGCACATGCCTTCTACAAGGACAGCGAGAAAGCGCCGGGTGACCTGCTTTCGCAGGACTCCAACGCTTATGCCTGGCTGCGGCGCACGATCGAAATGCTCGCGGAAGGATCGAGCCCGGAGGAATTTCTCGAGCACACCAAGCTCGAACTGTTCCACGACCAGGTGTTCTGCTTCACTCCGAAAGGCCGCCTGATTGCGTTGCCCCGAAAGGCTACGCCGATCGACTTCGCCTATGCCGTGCATACCGATGTCGGCAACAG
>JAEZFA010000232.1 GCA_023417665.1 Pseudomonadota bacterium
CCGTTCGCTAGCGCCTGCGGCAACGTACCGGCGAGATGGAAACCCACGACCGTGCCGATGCAGCTTCCGAACAGAAACACGCTCGACAGTCCGAAGAAATAAGGCATGCGCGAATTCACGGGCACAGCCGGCATGAGACGGAAGCTCTCGACCCACGCGGTCACCGCGATCAAATGGGAGGCCGCAAGCTGCGTCCAGAATCCGCTACGCCCGCGAATAACGGGAAGCAGCGAAGCAACCATCGGGAAGAACCGGACCGAGGAGAGCCCGACCGCCAGCGCCACGACCGCGATCGGACTACCCGCGGCAAAGCCACCGACGATCAGAACCTGCGCCGGCAGCGCCCAGACGATCAGCGTCGACAGGATTGCCGCTCCGAGCGGGAAGCCGATGTCGCGGATCAGGCCGCCGAAACCGATAAAGCCTGCAAACAGCACGATGCCCTGCACCGAACTGAACGCCGCCCTCACGCCGCGCCAGAACCACACGCGCGGCGTCTCTTCCGGCGCAGCGGGCAAAGGCATGGCGCCGGAGTTCTCGGGATTGGACACTTGGGAAGGCTTTCGCGACGGGATCGAACCGACCGCGACAAAACAACAGCGGCGCGCCCGTTACAAGCGCGCCGCATGCATTTCAGACTTGCTCGACGTCAGACGTTGACGAGCGGCGTCTTGGGTCCGGAATCGCCGGAACCGTCGTTTTTCTTCGGGTTTCGGCGCTGCCGCTTGCTGCTTTTGGCGACGTCCTTCTCCGGCTTCGGCGTTACCGGTCCCTCGGGGTAGTCGAAGGTCAGCGATGGCTTGCCCTCGACCTCGCTGACGACAACGCGGACATGTCCGCCATCCTTCAGCTTGCCGAACAAAACCTCGTCCGCGAGCGGCTTCTTGACGTTCTCCTGGATCACCCGGGCCATCGGCCGCGCGCCCATCAGTTCGTCGTAGCCCTGATCGATCAGCCAGCGCTTCGCTTCGTCCGACAACTCAATCGTAACGCTGCGATCGGCAAGCTGCGCCTCGAGCTGCAGCACGAACTTCTCGACCACCTGCCCGATGATCTCGGTAGAGAGATGCGAGAACGGAATGATTGCGTCGAGCCGGTTGCGGAACTCCGGCGTGAACAGCCGGTTGATCGCCTCAGCATCGTCGCCTTCCCGCTTCGAGCGCGTGAAGCCGAACGCTGCACGCGCCATGTCGGCCGCGCCGGCATTGGTCGTCATAATCAGAATGACGTTGCGGAAGTTCACCGACTTGCCGTTGTGGTCGGTCAGCTTGCCGTGATCCATCACCTGCAGGAGCACGTTGAAAAGATCCGGATGTGCCTTCTCGATCTCGTCCAGCAGCACGACGCAATGCGGATTTTGGTCCACGCCATCGGTCAGCAGCCCGCCCTGATCGAAACCGACATAGCCCGGAGGTGCGCCGATCAGCCGTGAAACGGTATGCCGCTCCATGTATTCCGACATATCGAAACGCAGAAGCTGGACGCCTAGCGACTGCGCGAGTTGCTTCGCAACCTCGGTCTTGCCGACGCCGGTCGGGCCGGAGAACAGGTAAGAACCGATCGGCTTCTCCGGCTCGCGCAAACCAGCGCGCGCAAGCTTGATCGCGGCGGTCAGAGCCTGAATCGCCTTGTCCTGACCGAACACCACGTTCTTCAGACCGGTTTCGAGATTGGCGAGCACAATCGCGTCGTCCTTGGAAACCGTCTTCGGCGGCACACGCGCCATGGTGGCGATGGTCGCTTCGATTTCCTTGGTGCCGATGGTCTTCTTCCGCCGTGACTCCGGCAACAGCATTTGCGCGGCACCGGATTCGTCGATCACGTCGATCGCCTTGTCCGGCAGCTTGCGGTCATGGATGTAACGCACAGAAAGATCGACCGCCGCCTTGATCGCGTCGTTGGTGTAGCGAAGCTTGTGGTATTCCTCGAAGTAAGGCTTGAGCCCCTTGAGGATTTCCACCGCGTCCTCCGGAGTCGGCTCGTTGACATCAATCTTCTGGAACCGGCGCACGAGGGCGCGGTCCTTCTCGAAATGCTGGCGATATTCCTTATACGTCGTCGAACCGATGCAACGGATCGAGCCTGATGCCAGCGCGGGCTTCAGGAGGTTCGACGCATCCATCGCACCACCCGAAGTCGCGCCGGCGCCGATCACCGTATGAATCTCGTCGATGAACACGACCGCATTGGGATGCGCTTCGAGTTCCTTGATGACCTGCTTGAGACGCTCCTCGAAATCGCCGCGATAGCGCGTGCCGGCAAGCAACGAGCCCATGTCGAGCGAAAACACGGTTGCGCCCTTGAGCACTTCCGGCACGTCGCCGTTGACGATGCGAAGCGCGAGCCCTTCGGCGATTGCCGTCTTGCCAACGCCGGGATCGCCGACATAGAGCGGGTTGTTCTTCTGGCGACGGCAAAGCACCTGAATCGTACGCGCAATCTCGCTCGCGCGTCCGATCAGCGGGTCGATCTTGCCTTCCTTCGCCTTCTTGTTGAGGTTGACGCAGTAGGCTTCCAGCGCGTCGGTCTTTTTCTTCGGCTGTTCCTCGCCGGGCTTCGCGTCGCCTTCTTCTTCGGCGCCGCGCACTGGCTTGCTTTCGTTCATGCCCGCGCGCTTGGCGATGCCGTGACTGATGTAGTTCACCGCATCGTAGCGCGTCATTTCCTGCTCCTGCAGGAAATAGGCGGCATGGCTTTCGCGCTCGGCAAAGATCGCGACCAGCACATTCGCGCCCGTGACTTCTTCCCTGCCCGACGACTGGACATGAATCACCGCGCGCTGAATCACGCGCTGAAAACCGGCCGTGGGTTTGGAGTCTTCGCCTGCATCAACGACGAGGTTGTCGAGTTCGCCGTCGATGTATTCGACCAGATTGCGTTTGAGCTTTTCGATATCGACATTGCAGGCGCGCATGACGGCGGCCGCGTCCTGATCGTCGAGCAACGCGAGCAGAAGATGCTCGAGCGTCGCATATTCGTGGTGCCGCTCGTTGGCCTGCGCCAGCGCGCGATGGAGGGAATTCTCAAGACTGCGCGAAAAGGTCGGCATCGGTTCCTAACTGTCCGGGTGACTCACCGGGCTTTTCCAAGCGGAAAGTCTGCCGGTGCGAGGGCTGGATGTCCACTATCTAGGTGGGCCGAAGCAGGATACAATAGCCGCAGATCGGGGCGGATTTCAGTCTGTAACCGCCGGACGCGCCGTCGCGCGCGCTTATTTCTTCTCCATCACGCATTGAAGCGGATGCTGGTGCTTGCGCGCGAAATCCATCACCTGCGTCACCTTTGTCTCGGCGACTTCATAAGTGAAAATCCCGCATTCGCCGACGCCGTTCTGATGGACGTGCAGCATGATCCGGGTCGCATCTTCCCGTTGCTTGTTGAAGAAGCGTTCCAGAACATGCACCACGAACTCCATCGGCGTGTAGTCGTCGTTCAGAAGCAGCACGCGATAGAGATTTGGACGCTTGGTCTGCGGCTTGGTGCGCGTGATGACGGCCGTTCCGGTCCCGTCGTCGCGGCCCGGGCGGCGATCGTCATCGCCTTTGGTAAGCCTGCCCGGCGAGTGAGCGCTTATGGATTGAATATGACCAGCCAAGACTTCGCGTTCCAAAAACCTGTCCGGCTCACGACTGCCGGATGTGAATGTATGAAAGGCCAGATTCTGGCCTCCCCACAATATAGTGTTCGTTCGGCCATCGCCAACGCCCGCTCCTGGCCTGTTTGCAGGGATTTCGTAACTAAACCGCGGAAAATGGAACTTTTTTGGAGGGCAGATTCCCCCAATTTTAGCGTGGGTTAGAAGAATTGGAGCCAAGAACCCCATAGAAATGGGGATTGGCTATGCGTGCGTTCCGTTGCCTGTTCCGGCGCTTTTGCGTCGGCCCCCGCGCTGTCGCGGGGAATGTTGCCGTCATTTTTTCTCTGGCAGCCGTGCCGATCGTGGGAGGCATTGGCGCCGCCATGGACTACGCAATGGCGAATTCTAACCGAACCTCTATGCAAAAGGCCCTGGATTCGACTGCGCTGGCGCTGGCGAAGCTGATGCCGCTCTCGCAGGCCCAACTCGACCAGAAAGGCTGGGAAATTTTCAGCGCCAACCTTGGCCGCATGAAAGTGAGCATGCCGCAATCCGGCCTAGTCATCAGCACGCCCACCATCGGCAAGATCGACCTTTCGGCCCGGGGAACTTACGTGCCGCAGATGGCAGGCATTTTCGGTGCGCAATCCTTTCCGGTCGCGGTTTCCTCACAGGTGCAGTGGGGAATGAAGAAGCTGGAACTCGCACTCGCGCTGGATAACACCGGCTCAATGGCGCTGAGCAACAAGCTGACCGAACTCAAAAAGGCCGCCAAGGCGCTGACCTCGGTCCTGCAGCAATCGGTATTGAACCCGGGCGACGTGAAGGTTTCGATTATTCCGTTTCACAAGCATGTCCGCGTCGATACTTCGGTATTCAATCAGACCACTTCCTGGCTGCGATGGGACATCTGGGACTTCGCAAACCAGACTTGTTCGTGGTCCTGGTCGGGGTGGAACTGCACTTCACGCAATCGCAACCAGTGGAACGGATGCATTCAGGATCGCGACCAGAACAACGACGCGAGCGACGTCGCGCCGACCTCCAATACGACCCGGTTTCCGGCCTATCAGTGCGACGCAAGCCTGGCGACAATGTTGCCCCTCACCCATGACTGGAACGCGATCAACGAAAAAATCGACGACATGATCGCGGACGCAAGCACCAACGTCGCGATCGGACTGGCCTGGGCATGGCACTCGCTCACGCAAGGAGAGCCGCTTACGCAGGCGGCTGCGCCGTCCTACGACCTCAACAAGTATATTATCCTCATGACGGACGGCGAGAATACCGAGAACCGCTGGGGCTTCGGAAACGTCAACCAGATTAACGCGCGGACCGCGGCGACATGCAGCGCCGTGAAAGCCGCAGGCATCCGCATCTATACGATCCGCGTGATCGACGGGAACGCAAGCCTTCTTCGGAACTGCGCGAGCGATCCTTCGATGTATTACGACGTCCAGAACGCCAATCAGCTTACGAGCGTCTTCAATTCCATTGGCGCTACGCTCGCAAAGCTGCATCTGTCCGAATAGCGCGCGAAACCGGATAACTAAAACTTTAGCGACCCCGTTGTCCTTTCGCTAACCTTGCTTCGTCTTCGCATGGCGGCTTCATCGGCTTCCGGGCTCTTTCGGGGATCGCCGCAAGACTCGGTTAAAATTCGAAGCGCACGGTTATCCGGAAACCCCGGAGACCGTAATGGGACTCTTTCGCCGCTTCTGGTCCGGCCGTGATGGCCGCAAAGGCAATGCCGCCGTTCTGTTCGCGCTGTCGCTGGTTCCGCTGATCGGCGCGACCGGGGCTGCCGTCGACTACTCCATGGCGAACGCGGCCCGCTCGTCCATGCAAAAATCGCTGGATTCAACGGCACTTGCGCTCGCCAAACTGATGCCGCTGACCCAGGCTCAGCTCGATACCCAAGGGTGGCAGATCTTTCAGGCGAGCCTCGGCTCGGTGCCGGTGACCCTGACCCAGAGCAACCTCCAGATTACGACACCGGGCATCGGCAGGCTCGTGCTCCACGTTTCGGGGCAGTACAAGCCGGCAATCACCGGCGTTATCGGCATCAACCAGTTCCCGGTCGGCGCCCATGCCGAAGTCACCTGGGGCATCAAGAAGCTCGAACTCGCGCTGGCGCTCGACAACACCGGCTCGATGGCTTCCAGCAACAAGATGACCGAACTGAAGAAAGCCGCGAAAAACCTTCTCACTACGCTTCAGACCGCCGCGAAAAATCCCGGCGACGTGAAGGTCTCGATCATCCCCTTCAACACCATGGTCAACATCGGTACGGCGAACGTGAACGCCAACTGGATCCGCTGGGACATGTGGGATAGCGACAACCGCACCTGTACGGGCAACTGGTGGAACCAGACCTGCACGCCGAAGAACCACAACACCTGGACCGGCTGCGTCGAGGATCGCGACAAGGATACCAATCTGAACTACGACACGCTCGATACGACGCCTACTTCAACCAACAATACGAAGTTTCCGGCGATCCAGTGCTCGGGCGATCTCGTTTCCATCACGCCGCTGTCCTATGACTGGACCGCGCTTGCCGCAAAAATCGACTCGATGAATTCGGTCGGCTCCACTAACGTCACGATCGGCCTGGTCTGGGCATGGCACTCGCTGACGCAATCGCTGCCGATGACGGAAGCGGCCGCGCCGGCGGAGGATCTCAGCAAGTACATCATCCTGATGACCGACGGCGACAACACCCAGAACCGCTTCGGCGGCAACGGCTATTCTTCCTGCGCGCAGTGCGACACGCGGACCGCCCTCGCCTGCACCAACGCGAAGGCCGCCGGCATTCGCATCTACACGATCCGGGTCATCGACGGGAATGCCGATCTGCTGCGGAACTGCGCCTCGGACTCGACGATGTATTACGACGTGCAGAGCGCAAGTGATCTCACCGCCGTGTTCAACGCCATCGGCGGACAGCTCGCGAACCTCCACCTGTCGCAATAGCCAAAGCGACCGGCGACGAACAAAAAAAGCCCGGCCTTGCGGCCGGGCTTTGCATTTAACGCGAGGTACGCAACGCTTACTTGAAGGGCGCGAACTTCGTGAAGGTGCTTTCGAACGGCTTGTAGGCGTCCTTGGCGACGTCGCTGTAGAGCGTGCCGAGCTTGGTCGCTTCCGCGACGAAAGCCTCATAGGCGCTCTTGAAATAGGTGGTCTGGACTTCGATCGCCTTGTCGAGCGACTTCGCGCCGAGCAGCTTCTCGAAAGCGGCCGAGCTCTCTTCGAACGACTTCTTGGAATAGTCGGCGAACTCGACGGCAATCGCCTGCGCACCCTTCTGGAACGACGCGAAGCTCTGCGCGGCAAGTTCGGCGTTATCTTTGCTCAGCTTCTGAAACTCTTCGAACTTCTCAATCATGGTAGTCCTCATATGGCGCCCGGGCCGGGCGCGTCAGTGTCCTAGACTTTCGGGCGATGCATTCGCGCGCCGCTCACTGCCTAAATAGTGCACTGCACAATAAAGTCAACTGTAATATTGCACTGCAAAATAAGGCTTTTCGTGAAATGGCCCCATTCGGAGGCAATTTTGCACTGCAAACCACGATCTTACCCTTTCATTAAGTCCCACCCCGTAATTTTCAGGGCTTCGGGCGCATTTCGCGGCGCCCACTGGGCAATCGCCGGCGGGTTTACCGCCGGCCTCGGAAAGCACGGGACGGGCGTATGTTTTTTGCGTTTTGGCGCAGCCCGCAGGGGAAGCGGGCCGCCTTGGCAGTCGCCGCCACCCTCATCGGCGCATTTTTTCTGTTGTCCACGACGGATGCCGAAGCGCGAAAAAAGCGCGCGCGGCACACCGGAGCGTGGCAAGCGGGCTTTGCTTCGATCGTCGTAGACGCCAAGACTGGCGAAATACTCGACGACGAGAATGCCGACGCTCTTCGGCACCCTGCTTCGCTGACCAAGATCATGACGCTCTACCTGCTCTTTGAGCAGATCGAACAAGGCAAGCTGAGCCTGAAATCGCGACTCGAAGTATCGGAATACGCCTCCGAGCGCCCGCCCACAAAGCTCGGCCTCAAGGAAGGCACGACCATCGCCGTCGAGGACGCGATCAAGGCGCTGATCACGCGGTCGGCGAACGATGTCGCGACCGTCATCGCCGAAAACATTGCAGGCGACGAAGAAAAATTCGCCGCACTGATGACGCAGAAAGCACGCGCACTCGGCATGGCCAAGACCGTCTTCAAGAACGCGTCCGGACTGCCCCACCGCGAACAGATTACGACCGCGCGCGACATGGCCACGCTCGGACGCGCAATTCAGGACCGCTTTCCTTCGCTGTACCGCTTTTTCTCGACCCGCTCTTTCGTGTGGCGCGGCCGCGTGATCGCCAACCACAATCGCTTGCTGGGACGCGTAGCCGGGGTAGACGGAATCAAGACCGGCTACACCAATGCATCGGGCTTCAATCTCGTCACCAGCGTCCGACACAAGAACCGCCACATCGTTGCGGTGGTTCTGGGCGGCCGCACCGGCGCATCGCGCGATCATTACATGCGCGAGCTGATTTCGGACAATCTCGACGATGCCTCGCCCGGCAAGCGCACCGCTCCGCTTGTCGTCGAAGCGCCTGCGCCGAAGCCGCAGCGCGTCGCACAGGCGCAACGGCCTGCCCAGAAGGCAAAAGCGCAGAAGAACGACGACGACGACGATGACGACAAGCCGCGCACTGCCCGTACGCAGCAGCCCAAGCAGCGCAATGTCGTGGTCGCCGGCTCGAACGAACCGATCCGCCCGATCGCCGTGAAGACCATGCCGGTCGACGCGGAGGGCAAGGTACAGAAGACCGCGAGCGCGAGCCTCTTCGCACTCCCCTTCTCGAACTTCAGCATCGCCCATGCGGTGCCGATGCCGATGAAGGAAAATGGCGATCAGCGCACGGTCGTCGTCGCGGAGAACGCACCGGAAACCCCTGCCGAAGCCCAGGCCGAGGTCATCAATAACGAGGCCAAGCCGCAACCTTTGGCGGAGGACAATGCACCGCAGACCGCGAGCGCTACTCCTGAACTGAGCGAAACCGAAGAACTCGAGATCGAAGCCCGTGTGCTTGCCGCCGTGCGAAGCGAGAAGAAGGACGACGCACTTCCGCTTTCGCCTGCCGCCAAGACCCAGTTGCGCAAGCACCAGATTGCATCCACCGCCAGTATTCCGGCTGCGGTGGCGCAGACGGCCGCAAACCATGAGGATAACGGCGACCCGC
The DNA here is from genome assembly GCA_023417665.1 of Pseudomonadota bacterium. Classification (GTDB taxonomy): domain Bacteria; phylum Pseudomonadota; class Alphaproteobacteria; order Rhizobiales; family Xanthobacteraceae. The sequence goes on from JAEZFA010000232.1 coordinate 8,814, forward strand.
TTCCACCGGCCGCCAAAACGGGCTGGTCGATCCAGATCGGTGCCTTCCCCGATGCGAAGCATGCCCGTGAGCGGCTGAACGAGGCGAAGGAAACCGAAACTGAGTTACTGGCCCGCGCCAGCGCCTACACCGAGAAGGTGTCGAAAGGTTCCAATAATCTTTTTCGGGCACGCTTTGCCGGATTTCAGACCGAATGGCAGGCGCGCCGCGCATGCCAGACGCTACAGCGCAGCCGTTTCGACTGCATTGTCGCGAAGAACTGAGTAGCGAAGACCAACAAGCCGAAGACCGGAGCAAATCCGGCGAACGGGATGCGTCACTGGTACGAAGCGTAAGCGTAGCGTGGAGTTTTAGTGATGCCTGCGGAGCAGAACTTCCTTGGCCTCGTTGACACGGGCCGCGAGGTACGTCGATCCACCCTGGTCGGGGTGGAGCTTTTTCATCAGCGCACGGTGGGCGCGACGGACTTCCGCGTCGGAAGCACCCGCTTCAAGCCCCAGGATTTGATGCGCCTCTTCTTCGGTCATCGGGCCATGGCGCGGCGGCTCTCGGCTCCCCGCACCCGCATCTTCCTCGATGTCGTCACGCCAGCCGGGCGCCCGGCGGTCGAGATAAGCTTCGAGTAGCGCGCGGCTCTCGTCGTCGAATTCGTCCCGCAATTTCAGCAGCGTCGGCGGGTCCAGCGCGTCGAGCGGGACGTTCTCGTACCTCCCCCGCAATACGCGGCCGCGCATTTCGCCGCTGTCGTGATCCAGCTCCATCTCGATGAATTGCGCCCGCACGCGCGATACCTGCCCGGTCTTGCGCTGGGTGCGCTGGGTCCAGCTCGCCGGCGCCTGAATCCAGTTCATCAGCGTCGCGCCGAAAAAGGCGAGCGGCACGGCAAGCGCAAACTGGCCGCGGAATGCAAGCAACGCAGCGATGCCGAAGGCCGCGATCCCGCCGCTCGTTTTCAGAAGACGCGCAAGCTTCTTGGGATCGCTGCCTGCAATCGTACGGGCAAGAAAAAGAACCAGCAGCAGGACCGCAAGGCCAAGCAGCAGCGTCGGAATACCCATCAGCGCATCTGCTCGATCAGTTTCGTTGCACCGGAGCCGCCACGCTTCGAGAGATCACGCAGCGCCTTGTGACCTCCGGCCGCAAAAGCGGCTGCAGCCCGCAGAAGCTCGCGCAGCTGCGAAGCCGCACCTGCGTCGAACGGACACCAGGCGCCTTTTGTCAGCCGCGCGATTTCGCGAAATGCGTTTTCCGCAACCGGGTCGCGGCCCTCCTGAAACATGAAGGCCGGAATGCCGAGCAGGCCCAACTCGCCCGCCTTCGCGCAGAGATCGTCCACCGCTTCTTCCATGGCGTCCCCGACATAGACGAGTGCGTTGATCTTCGCAGCCTTGCTTTCCGCCCGAACGTGATCGAACACCCGGCCGATCTGGGTGTGCCCTCCCTGGCACGATATGCCCGCCATGATCTCGCCAAGCCGCGCCGGGTCGGAATTCCATTTCGAGGCGCGGCATTCGCGCAAGCCCCGGAAGTAGATCAGTTGCACGTCGAGGCCACCGATTGCCCCGGTCTCTTCGAACATTTCTGCCTGCAGCTTGCAGGCCAGATCCCAGGTCGGCTGCCGGCTCATGGTGGCGTCGAGCGCAAAGGCGAGCCGGCCGCGTGTGCCGTCCAGCCTCGGCCCCAGGGCTCTGGCTTTTTGCAGAAAGGCGTCGATCTCCGGCCGAGCGGACGCGCGCTCGGGCATCTGCGGTTCGGCAATCTTGGGACGCTTGTCGCGAGTGTCAGCCATCCACCATAAATCGGGTGTTTCGGCGCAAATCGCAACCGGCAGCCGCATTGGCGGATGGAAGGGCCTTTTGCTATCAGTCCCGCCCTCGAAGTTCCGAAACGGCCGGAGACGGAAATGGCGAAAGCGGCGGCGGCGAAAAGACAGCGTCCGCAGGTGGTCAAAAGCGTCAAGGCGGTGCGCGCAGCTACCGCGCCATGGCGCCAGCGAAAGCAGTCCATCGCCCTCGTCCCGACCATGGGAGCCCTGCACGCCGGTCATATTTTACTGGTCGCGCTCGCCAGAAAGTCCGCGAAGAAAGTCGTCGTTTCGATTTTCGTGAACCCGACGCAATTCGGCCCCAACGAGGATTTCTCGCGTTATCCGCGAACCATCGAATCCGATCTCGACAAACTCGCCGAGGCCGGCGCCGATCTCGTGTTCATGCCGGATGCGAAGGAAATCTATCCCGAAGGCTTTGCGACCATGCTGACGCCGGCGGGGCCGGCTGCAGTCGGGCTCGACGACAAATTCAGGCCCGGGCATTTTTCCGGCGTCGCGACCGTGGTCGCGAAGCTTTTCACGTCCGTCATGCCGGACATCGCGATCTTCGGCCAGAAGGACTATCAGCAGCTTCAGGTCATCAAGACCATGGTGCGCGACCTGCATCTGCCGGTGAAAGTCATCGGCGCGCCGGTGGTTCGCGAAAAAGATGGTCTCGCGCTCTCGTCGCGCAATGTTTATCTCTCAGCGGATGATCGCGCGGCCGCTCCAATTTTGCACAAAGTCCTGAAGTCGTCGGCCAAGGCCATCAAACAGGGCGAAGCGATAGAAGCCGTGCTCTCGCGTGGACGCGAACAGATCACAGCGGCAGGATTTCAGATCGACTAACTGGAAGCACGGGACGCGACAACGCTGGCACCGGCTGCCGGCGCGAAAGAGAAACTTCGGCTGCTCGTGGCGGCGAAAATCGGAAACACGCGCCTGATTGACAATATCGGCGTCTGACTACTGGTTCGGCGGCGCGGCGGTAAAGAAGCCGAAATAGATCGCCGCGAACGCGATTACGACAAGCGCAATGCCGATCGTGAGCACCCAGAACATGTTCCCGCGATTCTCGGCCGCCCTCGCCTTGTTTTTCGGCAGCACAACGGGGTCCGGCATATTCGCCACGTTTTTTTCGGGCTGTTCGTAATCGGCGCTGGCACGTTCCGCCATGGCTCGCTCCATTCTTTTGCGTGAATGAAACGCGGCACTGCCGGTTTGGTTTCAGAGCAGGCCCAGTTCGTGCAATTCGCGGCGCATTTCTTCCGACATCGCCGCGGCCCCCTTGGCCCCTTTCGCAAGGTCCGCGGGCGCTTCTGTTCCTTTCAGATAGCGCCATCCCTGAAACGCGCTGCGTGGTTTCGGCAGCACCGGAACCAGCTTCGGCTCCATCACGATCCGGCATCGCTTGGTGCCTTCCTTGTCGGCAAACGGCCGCAGGTCGATCAGCCGCTGGCGGCAGGAAATGACGCCCTTGATGCCCCAGTAGAGCGAGCCGCCGTCCAGAAGCGCCTCCTTCTGTGTCGGCATCATCCGGGTGGTGTGGATATGCTCGAGCGGCTGCTTCTTCTTTTTCTTCTCGGCCTGCCGCTCCTTGATCCAGTCGTCGAGCTCACGGATGGAATCGACGCCGACGCAAAGCTTGATGAGATGCAGCGTCATTGGTTCAGGCGGCTTTGGACTTCGCTGCTCCGGCCTCGATCAGAACTAGCTGCGCGCCTTCGCTGACCTGATCCCCCGCCGCAACCGAGAGTTCGGCGATCACGCCGTCCGTCGCCGCGTCCAGCGCGTGTTCCATCTTCATGGCTTCAAGCACCATGAGGCGCTGGCCCTTCACGACCTTGTCGCCCTTGGCTACGGCAACGCTCAGGACCTTGCCGTGCATCGGCGCGGTAACGGCGCCACTGCCGCCACCGGCGAGATCGGCGGCCGATGACTCGGCAAGCTTCACCTTGGTCTGGCGTCCGTTACGGATTGCGACCAGAAGATCGCCGATCTCGAAGATTTCGCTTTCTTCAGCCGCAACGCCGTTGATGAAGGCATCCATCTCCACGCCGTGCTGACGAATGCGTGCCGTCATCCGTTCGCCGTTGACGAGAACCGCGAGTGGAATGTCCCGCGTACCGCCGAAGTCATAGGCGTCCTGCGCGCTCCAGGGCGAACGACGGACCGCTTCCGGAAGCCGGCGTAGCGCTTCTTGCTGCTTTTCCTGTTCGCCGCGCGCCAGCGTCTTCACGGCGAAGGCGGCAGCCGCGAAATCCGGGTCGACCGCTTTCGTCAGCGCGTCGAGGTTGCGCTCGATATAACCGGTATCGACGGTGCCCGCGCGCATCTCCGCGCTGTCGGCGAGCGCCTGCAGGAATTCGGTATTGCTGCGCGGACCCGAAATAATAGTGCCCGAAAGCGCTTCGGAGAGCCGGTCGAAAGCTTGTTCGCGCGTCGCGGCGAAGGTAATGAGCTTCGCGATCATCGGATCGTAGAACGGGGTTACTTCGCCGCCCTGCTCGACACCGCTATCGACGCGAACACCATTGCCGCCGGGGAAGCGCAGCGCCGCAAGCTTTCCAGTCGATGGCAAGAAACCGCGCGTCGCGTCTTCCGCATAGATCCGCGCCTCGACGGCGTGCCCCTGCAGTCTGATCTTGTCCTGCAGCAGCGGCAACGCTTCACCGGCCGCAACCTTGAACTGCCACTGCACCAGATCGGTGCCGGTAACGAGTTCGGTGACGGGATGCTCGACCTGCAGCCGGGTGTTCATCTCCAAAAACCAGATCGCGTCGGCGCGCAGGCCCTGCGAGCCGTCCGCGAGAAACTCGACCGTCCCCGCTCCCACATAGTTCACCGCTCGCGCCGCTTCGATCGCAGCCTGCGTGATGTGACGGCGTACGTCTTCCGGCATGCCGGGTGCCGGCGCTTCCTCGATCACCTTCTGGTGACGGCGCTGCGCCGAGCAGTCGCGCTCGAACAGATGAACGATATTGCCCTGCGTGTCGGCGAAGACCTGCACTTCGATATGGCGCGGGCTCGCAACATACTTCTCGATCAGGACATCGGGATTGCCGAAGGCGGACTCCGCCTCGCGCCGTGCGGCTTCGAGCGCCTGATCGAAATCGATCTGCTTGTCGACGCGGCGCATTCCCTTGCCGCCACCGCCGGCGGCCGCCTTGATCAGGACCGGGTAGCCCGTCTCGTATGCTTTCTGTTTCAGGAATTTCGGATCCTGAATGTCGCCGTGATAGCCCGGCAGCACCGGCACATTGGCTTTTGCCATCAGCGCCTTGGCCTCGCCCTTGAGGCCCATGGCACGGATCGCGGCCGGCGGCGGACCCACGAAGACGATGCCGGCTGCCGCGCAGGCCTCGGCGAATTCCGCGCGCTCCGAAAGGAAGCCATAGCCGGGGTGAATGCAATCGGCCTTCGCGGCTTTCGCCACCTCGATGATCTTGTCGATCACGAGATAGCTCTCACGCGCCGGCGCCGGCCCGATCGGATAGGCCTCGTCCGCGAGCTTCACATGCAGCGCGTTGCGGTCGGCGTCCGAATAGACCGCGATGGTCCGCATGCCCATGGCTTTCGCGGTCCGGATCACCCGGCAGGCGATCTCGCCGCGATTGGCAATGAGAACGGATTTCAGAGGGATACTGGCGTTCATTTTGCCCGCCATACTAGCGCGGGCTGGCTTGGGTGCCAGCCCGTGCGCGACATTTCGAGGGAATTAGCGGCCGAACAGCCCGAACGGTCCCCGGTTCTGCGCAGGCGGCGCCGGTGCCGGTGCTGCGGCCGGTGCGTCGTCCTCGTCGTCCGGTGCCGGATCGGTGCCACGCGCCGTGACGCGGGGCAGACCGCCGACCGGCTCGGGACGGCTCTTGGGGCGAGCGGACGGCGCTTGCTTCTGTTCCGCGTTCTTGGTGCGCTGCTTCTGCTTGGTTGTGGTGGTTTTCTGCTTTGGCTGCGCGGGCGCCGCAGCCGCCGGCGGCTCCTGCGGAATGGCAACCGGCGTCGATGCCGGCCGCTCATTGGTCGCCGTCTGCGACGGTGTGGGAACGGCAGGAAGCAGTACCGGGTCGGTCGATGTCAGCCCGCTCGGCGCATTCATCTGCACCGCGGTATTCGCGCTCGGCAACTCGTTGTCATCCACGCGGCCGCCAATGGTGTTGACCGGCGGCATAGCCTGCATGTTCGTGACATCGACGGCCGGGCGTATCTTGACCCAGCTTTCCTTGTACTTCGCAAGCAGCGCTTCGAATTTCTGCGCGGAGAGATTGGCCTTTACCTTGTCGGTCTCTTTCAGGATCCGATAGCGCGTGCAGGAATCCGGAATGCACTTGTGATCCTTCGCGAAGACATGCGCGACCAGACCATAGGGATCGGATTCCAGCGACCTGCGGAGATTCTCGAAGCGATCGAGAAATGCGGGTTCGCGTGCCGCATAAAGCGTCGCGTCGTAAAGCAGCGCGACCTGATCCGCGGTAACACCGACCGCGGCGGCAACACGATCGGGGGCCGCGAAAATCTCGCGCTCGCAGGCTTCGTCAAGCGAAGCCGCACCCGATACGTTGAGGCAGCCAAGCGCGGACGCCTGCTGGCTGGACCGGGTAAGCAATGCCGCCGCACGGTCCTCGATCGCCTTGCGCTCGACCAGACGCGAGCCGTCCTCGGACTGCTTCAGCCCGAAAAAGGCCGCACCGCCGATGATCGCGACCAGTGCCAGCTGCGAAAGCACGGCAATGCCCGTGCCGCCGTCGCCGCGCGGGCGCAGCATGAGAATGAGAAGAAGGACAAGTCCGATACCGCCGGCAATGACTGCCCAGCCCGGCACCGAGACGGCCGCTGAGAGATTATTGAGGTCCATTACGCCACTTTACCGCATCTGGGCGCGAGCTCGAACACCGCGCGAGCCCAAGAAAATAAAGACAAATTTTCCCCCGCCAAGGCTTTTTTCGTTAACGCCGCCGATGAGGCCCGTCACGCCCGCCCGCCCGGTAATACGCCCTTTCCGGCGTCAGATTGCGACCTGGGTTCCCACTTCCACCACCCGCTCCGAGGGGATCTGGAAGTAGTTGGTCGCGTCGTCCGCGGTCCGGGTCAGCGAGATGAACAGCTTGTCCTGCCAATGTGGCATCAGCGAGTTCTTGGCAGGCCGCAGCGTACGCCGGGACAGGAAAAACGACGTCGCCATGATGTCGAAGGTCCAGCCGGCCTTGCGGGCGATCGCAAGCGCCTTGGGAATATTCGGGTTCTCCATGAAGCCGTAGCGGATTTTTACGCGGGAGAACGTCCGGCTGACCGCCTCCATTTCCACCCGCTCTTCCAGCGACACGCGCGGCGTGTCGGCGGTTTCCACGGTCAGGATGACATTGTGCTCGTGCAGCACCTTGTAGTGCTTGAGGCTGTGGAGAAGCGCAGTCGGTGCATTGTCCGGGTCGCTGGTCAGGAAAACCGCGGTTCCGGTCACGCGATGGATTTCCTTCTTGTCGAGATTCTTCACCAGCGCCTCGAGCGGCACTTCCTGCCGGCGGGTCTTGTCGAAGAGCTGCTTCGATCCGCGCCGCCAGGTCAGCGTAATCAGAAGGATGAACAGCGCGATCGAAATCGGTGCCCAGCCGCCGTCGTAGAACTTGAAGAGATTTGTCCCGAGAAAGATCAGGTCGATTG
>JAEZFA010000264.1 GCA_023417665.1 Pseudomonadota bacterium
GCCTGTCCCAGATCGTGCAGAGCATTTCCTGGTTCTTGCGCCGGGAGATACTGCCGACCGACAGCACGAAGCGGCCGGGTTCAAAACCGGCCGGTCGCACGGGCACGGTATCGGCGGGAGAAATACCCGGCGGCAACGGGGTCACGACAGTCGCAGGCCGCGGCAATCCCGCTGCATCCAGCGCTTTTTCCAGATCAAGCCGCGTTGCGCGGGAATTGCACAGGACGAGACCGGCGCCGGAAAGCAGATTCAGGCCACGGCGGAAGCGAGGCCCCGCGCCGGGATCATCGAAATAGTCAGGAAACAAAAGAGGGATCGTGTCGTGGCACATCAATACGCGGCGCGCGATGCGGCGGCCGGACGGATCGCGCAGGGCTTCCTCATCGACGTGATTCCACCAGGCACCTACCGAGAGATAATGGATGCCTTCATCGCCCCAGTTCACGAGGTTCGACGGCGGAAAGAGATGGCGCCGCCATGCCCGCTCCACGGACTTTCCGAACTGGCGCAGACCGGAATGCGGCTTGCTCGCGTCAGCGGTGTCTACTGCACGGCCGCGGCTCCGGGGAGCCTGCAAGGCCTCGCGAACCGTTTCTGCCGGCACATACTGGAACGCGCCATAGCGCGAGCGGAATCGGCAAAAAGCGACATCGATGTCGCGGCGCTGCATGAGCGCTTCGGCAAAGGCCGCCTCTACCCGCGGGATGCCCTCGACGATACGCCCCCGCCGATCCAGCGTCAGCCCGGCATCGAAAACAAAACGGGCTTTACCGGCTGCCATTCCCGACCCCGGCTTATTCTTTACCGGACGTAGCGGCGAGCAAGCGCGATGTCGTGGACCAGAAGTGCCGCGCATAAATCACGCCTTCGTCGCGTTCGGCCGTCTCGGTATAATGCCGCGGCAGAAACATGGACGACGGCAGGATGGTGACTTCCTCCGGCGGCAACGAACTGACGACACGGGTAAAAAGCTGCGGACCGGTCGTTTTCCATGGCGCCGCTTTCTTGCTCCACGGCAACCAGCGGCGCGGAAGCCGCAGAGGATGATCAAGTTTCGCGATCTCTCCGATCACCGTGCGAAGCGCGGGATGTTCTGGCTCGGCGCCGATAAAGCCGTTCGCAACGAGGCCCGGCGCATGCGCTTCGTTTTCCCAGACTGCGAACATCCTGCGGTCGAGGAGTTCATCGTCGAGCGGGCGAACGGAAACGGAATCGCTATCGGCATAGACACCGCCATGCCGCAGCAGAATCTCGTAGCGCATGATGTCCGCTACACCCTCCCAGCGCCGCGCTTCGGTCAGGAGGCGCAACTGGTTGCCGCAGGTCCAGCTTTCAACGGCGAGGTCTTCGTTGCCCCACAACCGAAATTCCCAATCGCAATGGTTTTCGCGCCAGGTGGAAATCCATGAATCGGGCCGCTCGGCGTCGTCGCCGACCCAGATCATGTGCAGCTTCTTCGGAATGCTCAAACGCTATGGCCCCCGGCCGAAATCAGCCAGATAACTGGTGTGCTTCCGCAGCACATAGGCAATCGCATAGAAGACGGCCGTCAGCCCAAGCAACCACACCTGCATGCGACTTTCGTCCAGCGCCGCGCGCAGCGTCAGTCCTTGCGCGACCGTGCCCTCGATCAATCGCAGCGCGAAGAACACCGCGCCGATCAGCAGCACGCCGTGATACTCGCGCAAGAGCGCGGTTCGCCACGAGAATGACAGTGCGGGCCGTTTCCAAAGCTGCAACTGCGGAATGACGGCAGGCGTTCTGGCGGCCCATTCGCGATACTCTTCCCCGAACGAGGCTTCGAGAAACTGCTCTTCCGCAAGGATGATCCGCTCGTAATAGAGGATGAAGGCGAGGATCGCGACCGCAGCGAAGGCAACGCTTTTCAGGGCAAGGCAGAAGCCGAGAAAAACCAGAAAATTCGCGACATAAAGGGGATGGCGAACGACCGAATAGAAACCGGTCTTGTTCAGTACGCTCGCACGTTGTTCGTGCGTGTTGCGGCCCGACGTGAAGGACGGAACACAGCCGACCGTCGCGACACGGATGGCGAGCCCGGCAAATGCAATCGCGATGCACAGGAGATCCCAGCCGTTTCGCGCGGCCGTGCCGAGACCGGCGGCCAGCGATCCGCCCTGAAGGTAAAACAGCGCCGCGAGCGGAAATGCGACCAGCGGCAGATACGAGCGCCAGCGAAAAATCCGATTGCCCTGAGAGATCATTCTGTCAATCAGCTTCATCAGGCGTTCCGTGCGCTCAAGAAATCCGCTTACAGGCGGCGCTTGAGATCGGCGGCGGCGGCATCGGCGTCGCGCTTCAGGTTGAAAGGCGCGATGAACTTGCCGTCCTTGTCCATCAGATAGACGATGGAGGTGTGATCCATCGTGTAGCTGCCGCCTTCGAGCGGCACGCGCTTGGCGTAAACGTAATACGTCTTCTTGATCGCCTCGATCTGAGCTTGCGAACCCGAGAGCGCGGAAATCCGCGGATGGAAACTCGAAAGATAGAGCTTGAGTTTCTCCGGCGTGTCGCGCTCGGGATCGACGGTCACAAAGATCGCGTTGATCTTCTCCGCGTCCGTGCCTAGCCGATTGAAGACTTCAGAAACTTCGAACAGCGTGGTCGGGCAGATATCGGGGCTATGCGTGAAGCCGAAGAAAACCAGCAGCAGTTTGCC